>JAYSPO010000491.1:0-1018 GCA_043722015.1 Candidatus Kuenenia sp.
TCGTCGAAGTCATTGATGGCCAGATTGTACGCGAACTCATTGTCGAACGAGATATTTCGGTGGAGGACTGGACCAAAGTCGATGTGCGGGATGAACCGATCATCAATGTTGATGTGCGAGATGATCCGATTATCGATTATGATCCAGGCATTGTGATTGGTCCATATGTCCTGAGCGGCTGGGGCTCTGTCGAAATCCGGAAGGAACAGGAGCGACGACTGGCGATTGAGCAAGCCGCAACGCAGCAATTCCATGAGAGTCTGGCTCCTGTGCTGGTCGCGGCAGCGATCGGACTCAGCGGTATCGCGCTCTGGCTGCAATATCGATGGCTACAGGGAAACGGCGGATTGTTGTTTGTGATATTGGCGACCACGACTGCCGTCGGCGCAGCATGGCAGGCGTTTTCAGATTACGCGATTCGTCATCGATTTGCCGCTCCAAAATTCAATGCTCATTGCTGGGCGATTTGTATGGCGTTGGCCCTGATTTCTGCGGAATGGGGAGTCGCTCGGATATTCCATTCTCTGTCGTGGGTGACCCCGGTCATTCTGTGTGCCACTGCTTTTCTTTGTTACCATCTGGGACGACTTTTTCGATAGCGCATCGCTATTGATGAAACACCAAAAGGCTCTCGCAGGATTTCTGTTATGAGTTCGGATTCACCATCTCCGCTTCGTCCACGATTCGGTGTTTCACCGACGGTGAAAATCACTTTGTTGGCTTGGCTCGTTGTCGCGATCGGCGGATACACACTGCTGTCGGGCAACAGTGCCAACCCCGTGACTGTGCGCCACGACGACGAAAACACGATACCGAAGATTCCGGCTGATCTTCCAAACAACATCGACGCCGGAAATCCTGAGCTTCTGGCCGAGCTGGAAGCGGCACGTGAAGAGTCGCGTCGTCTTACCGAGCGAATCAATCGACTGGAGAACGGGGTCGGAGGCTCGGCGGGCAACAATGAACAACCGCAAGTTGCAAAATCTGATCGAGCGGTTCAAAAGGCCAAACTCGTGGC
>JAYSPO010000492.1:0-1401 GCA_043722015.1 Candidatus Kuenenia sp.
TGAGGAGCATTCCAATTCGTGTCCATTCGTGTTCATTCGTGGTTCCCGGTCTGGAAAAAGGGCTTCAAACGGCGGACACATAGAAAACGTTACAGTCAGCAATTTTGGTAGGATGCCAGGGCATAGTTATTTGAGGCAATACGCATGAAAAGACTTGTCTTCCTGGTCTTTGGGGTCATTTTTGCTGTTTCCGTCGTTCAATCTGGTGCCCAACCGCCAGCGACACGACCAACGGCGAGAGATCCGGCAGCGGCCAAAGAGCCAGCGGCAACACATCCGCCCGTGACCAAACCGGAAAGCGCGCAAGGCGGCGAGAGCAACGTAGAACTGGCCGCCATACGTCAGGCAGCAGACGATTTCGCGACGGCTTTCAACAGAGGCGACGCATCAGCCGTCGCCGCCCACTGGACCGAAGACGGCGAATACATTTCTGAAACAGGAGTCGTCTTTTCCGGTCGAAAGGCGATTGAGGATGAGTACAAGAACTTCTTCGCCGCAAATCCAGGGCAGCGTATTCGAATTGTAATCGATGCCCTGCGACTGTTGAGTGACAGCGCCGCACACGAAGATGGCCATGTGACTCTCGATCAGGGACACGCGAGTTCTGCCGTGTCGACCCGCTACACAGCGGTGCATGTGAAAGTCGATGGCAAGTGGCTGATGTCCTCTGTGCGCGACACGCACATTGATGTCCCGTTGTCTTCTCGTAATATGGTCGATCTGGAGTTTCTGATCGGTACCTGGGTTGCTGAAGAACAGGGATCAAACACAGAATCGGTCTGCAGTTGGGTGGCGAATAAGAGTTTCGTCCAACGCACTTACACGGTCACACACCATGACCAGTCGATCAGTTCCGGCATACAGTTAATCGGCTTCAATCCACAGGGAGGCCATATTCAATCATGGAACTTCAGTTCAGATGGTGGCTTTGCGAGTGGCATTTGGTCACCTGTCGAGAATGGCTGGGCGGCGGAAGTCCAGAGCACTCGCGCTGACGGTCGAACTACAACCGCCATCAACTTGTTGAGCCGACTTGATGACAACGCCTATGCATGGAAATCGATCCGGCGCACGATAGACGGTGAATCACTACCAGACACCGACGAAGTGATTTACAAGCGCCAATCGAAATAGTTCATCGCATATTCTTTTGTGTACTATCGTCTTCAATCCCCAGGATCAAACTCATGTACTTCCGAACCATAATTCCAGTGTTGTGTTTGCTGACCGGACTTTTCATTGACGTTCCGTGTTACGGCCGTGGCGGCATGGGCGGCGGAGGAGGAGGCGGAGGAGGTGCATCTAGACCCTAAACAAGCGACGTTTGGAGTGCGGTGACTCGTCACCGCTTTCTTTTTCAGGTAATTTGGCTCTGGGAACGACGTTCGTTTGCTCTGCCGA
>JAYSPO010000493.1:0-1902 GCA_043722015.1 Candidatus Kuenenia sp.
TCCCTCGACATTGCAGGGAGTAAGTTCTCTGCGTCGCTCCCGCCGCCACGCCAATTCGTCGGCGTGAGTATTGTTGGCCGGCAATCCATCGCCGCATCCGTGGACACGAGCGGCACTTCGCGAATCGGAATGTTGTTGGGATCGCCTACGCCCTCGAGCGTGTCGCAATTGCATTCTGTCAGCAATTCAACGATCAGCAACGACCGAGATGCCCGCGATTTTGTGTTGAATCCTTGTGATACCTCATTCAACGCCTTCGTCTAACCGTGCTGAATTGCCTGAATTTTTTCGTTTCGCTGCGTGGTATTTGTTTGTATCAAAGCCGATTCATGGAACTCCTCAGCTGTGGCGAGCATCGGGCTCTGTCACTAATTCATGCCTTCGCGACCACAGTCGTTGCGTGAATTTCCGTTTATGTCCTGAGCGACCAGCCTCCAGAGCCGATCCTTTCGCTCAGTATCCAGCCGTTCCCGGTTTGAGTACCCTTTGCACATCAATTCATTCCTAATTTGCATGCCTCATCACTTTCGCAGCTTCCGGGATGATGCTGGCGACTCGTGAGGAGTCAGAGATCAATCATGAGTGGTTTAACCAACGATTTGCTTCATGGTGTGCTTCCCGTGCTCCACACGCCGTTCACCGATCATGGTGAGATCGATCGCGCGGTGTTGCAGCGTGAGATTGACTGGGCATTTGAGACTGGTGCGGATGGCATTGTCGTCGCGATGGTAAGTGAAATCCTGCGACTGGGTTACCGGCGTCGAAAAGAACTTGTGGAATTGGTTTGCGAGGCATCTCAGGGTCGCGGTTTCTGCGTCGCAAGCGTCGGTGCCGAGAGCATCGCCGAAGCCGTGGAATTTGCAGAGCACGCTGAGAGTCACGGAGCCAGCGCTGTCATGGCAATCCCGCCGGTGGCGACCAGACTGGGAAGCGCGGCGACGCGAGAGTACTTCGCGGCGATCGCCAGCAGTGTTTCGATTCCGCTCGTGGTGCAGGATGCCTCCAGTTACGTTGGCGCGGCGATCGACATGAGCGTGTATCTGAGTCTATTGGAAGAATTCGGCGAACAGCGGATCTGCTTTAAGCCCGAAGCCAGTCCGCTTGGTCCCAATCTGTCGAAGCTTCGCGATGCGACGCAGGGCAAGGCTCGGATCTTCGAAGGATCGGGCGGAATCAATCTCGTCGATTGCTACCGCCGCAGGATCGTCGGGACGATGCCCGGAACCGATCTGCTGGACAGCATCGTGGCTCTCTGGAGAGCACTGCAGGCTGGCGACGAAAATCGAATCTATCAATTATCGCTGCCCATCTGCGCCTTGGTTGCATTGCAGCTTCAGGGTGGACTGGATGGATTTCTGGCGATTGAAAAATACCTGCTGCAGAAACGCGGGATCTTTGTGAACACGAAACAAATTCAGCCCGTGGGATGGAAGCTCGACTCCGAAACAGAAGCGGAAGTCGATCGGCTGTTTGCCAGACTTCAGGCGGTCACCTGATGACGGCCAGTCCCACCACCGTGCGCTACCGAGTCCTTGCGTGGCTCACACTGGCCGCCGCGTTGTCGTACTTGTGCAGGAATTCGGTCAGCGTGGCAGAAAGCACCGTTCGCACCGATCTGGGCCTGACTCTGCAGGAGTCCGGCTGGTTCATGGGAGCATTTTTCTGGACCTATGGAATATTTCAAGTCCCTTGCGGATGGTTTTCAGAGCGTGTCGGGACGCGAATGGCCCTGGCTGTTTTTGCTGTCGGCTGGTCTGTGGCCACAATCGGCATCGGCATCGCGCCGGGATTCTGGCTGTTGATCGTCGCGCAACTGATCATGGGTGTTGCTCAGGCCGGAGTGTTCCCTGCGGCGTGCAACTCAATCGGCCAATGGATGCCGCTCGCGCAGCGTTCTCTGGG
>JAYSPO010000494.1:0-4094 GCA_043722015.1 Candidatus Kuenenia sp.
ATTGTGAAACCGGCCGGCACTGGCAAACCGATGCGACTCATTTCTGCCAGATTCGCGCCCTTGCCGCCGAGGAGAGTTTTCATTGTGGCATCGCCTTCAGCTTTGCCAGCACCCCAGGTGTAAACGTACTTCTTGTCTGCCATCGAATTGAACCCCATGATGTGGATAGGCTGAGAACGGTCACAGCCAACGTTGAAAGGCGAATCGAGTTATCTCAGCGCTATTTCCTGCCGAATTACACGATTCGAAGGGCGAAATCTGTCCGAGACATTCTCGTCACAGAGCCCCCAAAATCCGGCCAGAACTGGCCGTTCGCAGCGCGCACCACATCCGGAAACCCGGTCGGGCGGTCAGGCGAGCGCGAACGGTAGCAACGCAGTCTTTAAACTGCAAGCACGGACCCAAACCCCTGGCGAAACCCCGCAAATCTGAGACGCCCAACCGCTCGCCGCATCTGGTGTGAATTCTTCCGATCAGTCCGTTATGCTGCGTCCGACGCGCGCTTGCGATGGGCGAAGCAGCGTGGCCTGAATTTCAATACAAGACAAGTCTATTTGACTAGTCGGCAACCGACGGATAATCGAGACGAGGCGTCTCAGGAACAATGTGCATGAGCGATTTACTGACTGGCGAAGCCCTGGTGGCTCTTCTGACGTTGACCTCTCTGGAGATGGTTCTGGGGATCGACAACATTATTTTCATTGCCATCCTGGCCGGACGCCTGCCGGTCGAACAGCGTGACAAGGGCCGTACCTTCGGGTTAATGCTCGCCGTCATTTCGCGCGTGGTATTGGTCCTGTCGATTGGCTGGGTGATGTCGTTGAAGGCTGAATTGTTTTCACTGTTGGGCCATGCATTTACCGGACGCGACATTATTCTGGTGGTTGGAGGATTGTTCCTGGTGTTTAAGGCCACTCGGGAAATCCATCACAAGGTTCAGTCGGCGGGTAGCGACGACAGCAAACCAGTCGCGGAAGCAAGCCTGAGGTCGGTATTGCTGCAGGTGATGCTGATAGACGTGGTGTTCTCACTGGATTCGGTGATCACGGCGGTCGGGATGACTTCTGGATTGAAGTCTGCCATCCCCATTATGGTCATCGCCATCATTCTTTCGGTTATCGGGATGCTTGTTTTTTCAAAGGCGATCGTCACGTTTATTGAAAAAAATCCTGCGATCAAGGTGCTCGCACTCTCATTTCTGATGCTCATCGGGATGCTGTTGATCGCGGAGGGATTTGGTAAGGAAATCCCTAAGGGATACGTGTACTTTGCGATGGCGTTTTCGTTCCTGGTTGAAATACTTCAGATGTGGACAGAGAAGAAAAGTCATCCTCCTGCACCAGAGTCGCAATACTGAAAAGGCTGCAGAAATCCTGCATTCCAGGAAATACCTTCAAAGCGTTTTGACGTGTCAGCGAATGGCTACTCCTGACAAGGAATTCCAATATGACGCCAGCCGAACCTGACAACAACGATCCCGCATGGTATGTCCCACAGCCCGGAAATCAGGGTTATCCACCACCGGGGAATGAACCGACCGGCAATGACTGGAATCCGTATCAGGCTTCGTGGAATCAATCCGGTGCGGTGAATGTACAGTCGCAGGCTGTTTCAGCACTGTCGATTCTGAGCATGATTTCGGGAATTGTGTCTGTCCCGATGATCTGCCTGTGCTTTTTGTCAATTCCTTTTTCGCTGTTTGCGATCGTGTCCGGCCATATTTCCAGAAGCATCTGTCGCCGCAGTCAGGGCCGCGTGACAGGAGACGGCATGGCAGTCGCAGGCCTCGTTCTGGGTTACCTGACCTTGCTGGAGACGATCGGCATTTGGGGGACCTACTTTGCGGCTTTCTCGAGCGTGCCGAGATTCGCTCCGGGGCCACCAACACCACCGATCATGACACCTCCCACGATGACGCAAACGAATGCCGCGCAACAACTGGATCAGGCAATTGCGATGGCGAGTCTGGCGCTTTCAGCCGGCAATTCTGAAGCAGCAACCACACTCGCACTGCATCTTCAAGCCTCGCTGCGCGACATCTCACAGCAGTTGCAGGCGGGTAGTTTGCCAGTCAGCGACGGATCAGCAGAGCCCAGTCGCGCTGAGCCGTCGGCAACCGTCGCTGAATTACCGGAGACATCTGGCAGCATCGGACTTCAGCAGGCGCTGGCCGAATCGATGGTGTATTGTGCACTGCAGGACGATTCCTGTGCGTTCCTTGTCGTGATTCAGAATTTGGCAGAACTCAACGAAGCAGACCGCAGCACGCTGTCGCAGATGATCTGGCTGGCTGCTGGTCGATCGGTGATCGATCAAAGTGATGAAGGCGATAATTTTGCCGTGGCTTTGGTGTCAAACGGCTTGCTGGCAGAAATCAGCCTTGGACACCATGAGCGTTCGGACCACTTCGATGCCGGACTTGAACATCGCGGCCCGCCGGACGATGCGACGCGTCTGGCCCTCGAAGAGTTCTTTGAACCGGTGCCGGTTGAGGCAATGCCGGATGCGGTCGATAGTGAAGCAGTGGCACAATAAATCTGGGCTGTTGCCCCAGGCTGAGATAGGACCAGCCCAATGGGCCTGAAGCCAAAACGGGCAAAGAGATTCAAAACCAATAACGGTCTGGGAAATCACGACACATAGAATTCGGTAGGGTCAGACGAATTCAATGATGTGTTGTGTGCCACTGGCTTTGCCAGTGCTCCCCATTTGCAGGAAGCACTGGCAGAGCCAGTGGCACACATCGAAACACGAATCACAGATCACCGGGGACTAAAATGAAAATCCCCAGGTCCGACTGGAGTAATCGGCATTCGTTATTCCGTCACGGGAGTTTCAAGAGCCGCTTCCTGAATGGCACTGGCTTTTTCAACGCTGCCGCGTGATTCGCCAGTCAGGAAGTTGTCAACACGAGCGGACTTCTGCAGAGCGTCAAACGTGTCGCCGACCATCTTCTGGACTTCGCGTTCGGTCAGGTCTGCTTGCAGCTGAACCTGCACATCCTTCGGATCATGATCGACCGGTTCCGTCCGGCCTTCAAACTTCAGGATTGCGAACTGGTTCGGTCCGATCTGCAGAATTCCGGAGATCTCGCCCGGTTTTTTCATCGCGAATGCAGCCTTCCGCAGATTCTCATGAGCACCTGTGTTCTTGCGGATCGGTGGAATCACACCTCCCAGCGCGCGGCTGTTGGTTTCGACACTGTAATCACGGGCCAGAGCATCGAAATTATCAGGATTGGCCTTGGCTTTGTCCCAGACTTCCTGTGCTCGACGCTGCTTGTCACACACAATCATCCGAGCCTTGACGCGAGGTCCGTAATTATCTTCGTACGCCTGCTGCATCATCTCGCGCGTGATCGTCACTTCCTTACCGGCCAGCTTCCGCAAAGCCAGCATCGGCCAGATAATGTCGCGTTGGTACTGCGTCTGCGAAAGTCCACGTTCGGCTTCCAGCAGTTTGTAATACTGTTCAACAGCCAGACCGAATTTTTTGGAAATCTCGATGACCTGCTGAGTCACTTCAGCTTCCGAAACCACGACGCCGCGTTCGGCACAGGCCTGCTGAATGATCAGGCGGCTGATCATGTTTTCAAGAACTTCTTTGCCGTAACGTTCGACGCATTCCTTTGCGAGGGCTTCGTAGGAAATCGGTTCGGCGTTAACTCGAGCGAACGCCGTGTTCTGTGCGTCCATCCGGGTTGTCGCTGAGCCATCGACAGGTTTTTGCTCGGCGGCCTGAGTGGACTGAGCTCGCCAGACCTGCATCGTGATGCCACCAGCGATCAACACGACCAGCGTGCCACCGATCAGGATGCCACTGCGGCTTGAGCGAGATTCGGCAACAGTTTTTGCCGTGGATTGTGAAGTGAGTTGCGGCATGATCTTGTCTCCTGAATCGAGAATACTCGTCGCGAAAGGCCAGGGAGTGAGAAGTAGAGAGGGGATTTATGGGGGAAAGTGTTGTGAATCACACTTTTGAGGCATTTTCGTCTGCAGTGGAGAGTTCCAAAGTCGCAGAATTCGCCGTTTTGCGAACGCTGAATCAAAGACTTTGAGTCGCGTTATACGCCCTTTTTCGAAATGGGGTCAAGT
>JAYSPO010000495.1:0-12518 GCA_043722015.1 Candidatus Kuenenia sp.
TCCCTCGACATTGCAGGGAGTAAGTTCTCTGCGTCGCTCCCGCCGCCACGCCAATTCGTCGGCGTGAGTATTGTTGGCCGGCAATCCATCGCCGCATCCCTGTAATACGGCGCTTGGCAACTTCGCTAAGCCTTACTAAATCGCACTTTTTCAAGTGCATGGTACCTGCTTGCTCACATGGTACCTGCTTGCTCTGGCGCTCTGGTGATCTGGGGCGGTGAATTCGGTCGCACGCCCCATGGGCAAAACTCAGACGGGCGCGACATGCGGTTAACCGACGTCAATGGAGTCGTCCACAAGGCGATCCTGCTGTGACGCCGCCGGGCGCACATCAGCGCCGAGCATTTGCAGTCGGGGAGAAAGCAGAGTCGGTGAAAAACCATGGCGTATGTCAGAATCGCAAGTGTTTGCTCGACCGAACGCTGTGATTGCATCGAGACAATGATCTCCGGGAGTTACCGGAGTCCAGGGTTTATGACGGCGATACCTCGCAGACCGCGTCAATGAACCGGTCGATGTCTTCGTAACGAGTTCGCGGGTTCATGAAGACCGCCTTCTCGCCGGGGATCGCACCGCAGCGACCGCGCGAGTCGTAGTTCGTGTGCGCGATGAACTCGACCCAGTTCGTGTAGAGGCCGACCTTGCCGCGCCGCAGGAAAATCTCACGGTGGTAGCGGCTGTTGCGATCCAGCCGCGCGCGGTATGCAGCGGTGTCCTGCACCTGGCACTCGTAGTCGAACTCAGAGTCGGGATCGCTGACAAGATCGGGATCGTACAGGCGGAAGCCGACGCTGGGACCCTGGTTTTGCACAGCCATCAACTTCACGCCGGGTATTCCTCCAAGACGGAACCGTAAGTAGTTCGCATTTTGCAGCGTGTTCGCCACGAGTCGTTGAAAGCCTTCGATCCCCAAATAGTGCATGGTGGTGTAAGCGCCGAACACGCCCGCCGCGCCCCGCGAGCACTCGATCGTCGCGTGCAGGTGTGTCTGGCCTTCCACGTTCTTTTCAAAGTAACTGAAGTATTCCGGGTCGTGTTCGAGCGCCTTTAAGTCATCGCGATTTTTGATCATCACGAGACTCGATGTGTAGGGCACATAGCCCCACTTCTGAAAGTCGATCGTGAAGGAATCGGCGAGTTGCAGTTCGCGGAATCGCTCGACGTTACGTCGTAGACCGGGCAGCGTCGCCGTGTTAATGCGCAGCGGATTCTTCTGAAAGTCGTAGTCCAGGAAAAAGAGCAGCGTCCAGCCGATGGCGGAATCGACGTGAATGTGCGGCTTCACCGCGACTTCGAACTGCGCGCTGAGCCGGTCGCGGATTTCGACCACCGGCTTCACGCGATCGACACCGAACGTATCGGTGGTTCCCATCGTGAGCATGATCGTCGGCACTACGCATTCGAGCTGGAAGCAGGCGGAGAGCTGCCGCTCCAGATCATCGAGGTCCATGTCGTTGTTCTCGGTCGCGCGGATGCGGATGGTCTTCCGCCGGATGTTCACGCCGAGCAGCGAAAGGTTGGTCATGTTCGAGTAATGACCGACGCTCGAGTTGATGATCCGGTAGTCGTGCCCGGTTTCGAGGCCGAATTCGCGCGACTGCGGGAGCGACTTGCGAAGGCCGAGCAGGTAGCCGTAAAGGTTACAGAAAGTGCCGCCCTGCGTGAACACGCCTGTCGCCCGCGCGGGATCGTAGCCTGCGAGCGAGGCCATCTGACGAATGACGAGCGACTCCAGTTCGCCTGCCATCTCGGAGTATTCGGGATGCACGAGATTCGCGTTGGCGAGGATGCCCACCATGCTGCCGAACAGGGCGGGATCGGATGGCGACGTGATCACATTTTCCACGCTCGCTGGGTCTTCCCAGTTCTTGGACAGTGCCGCAGCAAAGACAAGGATCGGATCGACGCCGTGGCGAGGATCTCTGACTCCAGGTGGCAGGCATTTCTGCTCGCGCACCTGTCTCAGGAGTCCTTCTCCGTCCGGGAATTGCTGCACACGTTCCCGCAGTGGCATATGGTGTTTCCGAAAGTTCACGATCTCGGCAAAAACCGGGTCGCTGAACACCGGCCAGCAGGCGGGATCACGCGAAAAAAACAACGCTCGGATGCGGTCGATCTCGTCACGGAAAGCAGAAGCCACAAGATGAGTGCGCGGGATGCTTGGAGTCGGAGTGGTCATGGCAGGTCCAATGGTGATAAAAATCGACACAAAAGTCTCGTCGGATGCCGCTGTGACACGCAGCGCTGTTCCGAAATCAGCATATTACCTGCCTGAGGCTGAGTGGGCGGATGGTTCCCGGACAGAGCCGGGTTGCCGGGCTCCGCCGACGCTGTGCTGAACCGCGGAGCCGAAATCAATGTCCCCGAAGACACTCGGCCAGTACTGAGGGCCCTGTTACCCAACCTGCGTGATTCATCCATGAATCGATGGTTCCTCATTGCGCCCCTTGTATTAAACTCGCCTGCTGGTTGCAAATGGCGATCGCGAAATCGCTCACTGTCAGGACAACTCTTGAAAACTCGTCGCGGCATTCAGCCGGCGAGGAATTGTTTCAGGCCAGACATCACCATCTGCACCGAGATGGTGGTTAGAATCATGCCCATCAGCTTTTCCATGGCCATCAGGCCGCGTCTGCCCAACAGGCGGGACAAGGAATCGGCCAGCGCGCCCAATATGGCTGCTGTCACCAGCCATGCCACGACCACGACCACCGCCCAGAGCCCCAGTTTCCCGGGCTCCCGGAGCGAGAACAGCAATACGGTCGTCAGCGTAGACGGCCCCGCCACGAGCGGAATGGCCAGCGGCACGATGAACGGCTCTCCTTCAGGACTGCCACCGAATTGAGTGTGTTGCGTGGGGAAGATCATCTGCAACGCGATCAGAAACAGCACGATCCCGCCCGCCACCGACATCGCGGTCGGGTCGATGGCCAAAAAAGAGACGATATACTTCCCGAACAGCAGGAAGAACAACATGACACCTAGCGCGATCAATAATTCCCGGGCGAGCACCGCGCGCTTGCGGTCTGCGGGCACGTCTTTGAGCGCCGAAATGAACATGGGGATGTTACCCAGCGGGTCCATGACGAGCGTGAGCATGAAAACCGCGGAGACGAAAGTTTTCAGATCCATGATTTTAGCGGCAACCTCATTCTAATGGTTCTGACTGCTTCGCAAGGAAACGATCGAACCATTTCATCGCCTGAGTTGTGTGCGCTTTGATGAGTTCTTCATCATGGCCACCGCCCGGCATCACGATCAAATCCGAGGCTATCCCCGCTTCATGTAGTTTCGCGGCCAAAAGCTGCGACTGTTGAAGCGGGATCAATTGGTCATTGTCACCATGAACAAGAAGTGTGGGTGCCCCGATTCGACCCACCTGATAGATTGGCGAAACGGTCTTACCAATCTCTTTCCTTTCCTCCGGGTCGGTGACAAGGCGAAGCGAATTGCTCGCCTCATCAAGCCGCTGGAAATCGAAAGCGCCTTGAACAGGAACAGTCGGGTGGGTCCCGAGCATGAGCTTCCCTGATTCGCCCCAATTCAGGAAATCGGTGGGCGGGAAATAAGCGACCACGGCCTGTACGCGACTCGATTCTCGATCAACCGGATCAGGTGCGTCCGGATCACCTTCCTTCCCGCTAAGTCCCATCATGAGAGACAAGTGACCGCCTGCGGAATCGCCAGTGATGCCAATCCGACCGGGATCGACGCCAAAGTCGGACGCTTTTGATCGAATGAACCGAACCGACCGATGAGTCTGTTCGATGATCTCCGGCAAGGCGAATTTCGGATTGCTCCCATGGCAGACGGCAAAGACCGTATAACCTTTTGCAATCAACGGGGCGACATATCGGGGGATGTTCGGCTCGATATTCGCAGGATCGGAATACCACCCTTCGCTCACACAAACGATCACGCCCGCACCATTCGCATTCTGGCGTGGCGTAAAGACATCCATTGTCAGAGCGAGACCATACGTGCGTCCGTAAATCACTTCTTTCCGCGAGTAGGCTAATTCGTCAGCAGCGGTCCGCACCACAAGCAAAAGCAGTAACGTCGCCAAAGGCCATTTCATTTCTCGGAAACCTCTTGATTTAAGTGGCCGGAGGTGGCAGTGATGGTGCTCGCTCCGGAATAGTCCAAAGACTCACTATTTGTCTTGCTGATCGAAGGCATGACGATGTTTTGCTCGATGGAAGTCGGCGTCGGAGAGTCAGAAAGAGTTCTGATCCGGCTGCTCCATCCAGCCAGCTTTGCGAAGGTTTCAAAGGAGCAGTATGAGGATGTCGCCGCACGTCTGCAACTGGTGGTGACGCACAGGCTTGCCGGACTTGTACGGCGATGACACCGGAGGCTGAATTCCTGCGTGTCAACCATCGTCCGATTCGTGTTTACGAACCGGTCGCGAAAATCTTTGAGACGACACTCGTTTCCGAGTGTCGGCGGCTTTGGTCCCACAGCTTGCAGATATTCTCGAACTCTGAGATATTCCGTCTCTGCTTCAGTCGACTTTGCCCAAACGCTGAAGAAGTATTGCATTCCTCTGACCTTCCGGCACCACCGCCGGTTCGGGTGCAGAAAAAACGGAAAATCTGTGGTGGCTTTTCCGGTTTGTGTGTGTCTGAGTCATGTAAAATACTCTCACGCGGGTGTCGGCACGTTCTTGAGAGTGGATGCTATCAGTCCGGGGCCGTAGCTCAATCGGTTAGAGCAGCGGACTCATAATCCGTTGGTTCAGGGTTCAAGTCCCTGCGGCCCCATTTTCTAAAGCCTTGTTTCCGAAGAGTTTACGCTTCGGATTCAAGGCTTTCTTCAATGGGTGTTTTTGTGCATGATGGCGATTTGGTAGAAGAATCGAACTTCCGGTCGAAAGCGGACCACACAACTTCGGCTATATCGTCAGCGTCCGACTGAACGTAAAACGTCAGCGTCGTTGTGATGGAAGCGTATCTCATCAGCTGCTGAAGGACATGAGGCTTCGAAGCGCAACCTCATTCCGGGTTGATTCCAGACCTCTGACGGCATCGTAACTTCGGTGACTCAACCTGTCACGTATTTGTCCAAACTGTCGGTTGGAATTCGGTGCATCTTGCGGTTAATCAACATGACCGGCATTCGTGGCGTTGACTGAACGGCAATAGGTGCTGCATTGGTGAAGAGATCGAGGAACGGAATGTTTTCACTTCAAAAGCCACCTATTGAGTCCATTCGCCGCTTCCTGAAAAAACAGGCGTTGCTGGACTTCAGCTACCCGGCAGTGGGAGCAACAGCGACTTCGCCGCCTGCTGGTTACGTCAGAGATCGTACCCGGATCATCCTTGGCAGCGGTGAGTCAATGTTTCTCGCCGCCAAAGCCGCCTTGCAGCGATGGGAACACTTTCGATTGGGCTGGGTGGAACCGTGGCCGCCAGAGACGCCGATTCAATCCGGCGAAGTGGTGGCGATCATGGCATGGACCGCCGGCCTGTGGACACTCAACTGTTGCAGGATTGTGTATGTTGTGGATGAGTCGAGTCCGATCAGAAAATTTGGATTCGCATACGGAACCCTTCCCGGCCACGTTGAAAGTGGTGAAGAACTATTCTTGATTGAGTGGGACCAAAACATCAACACCGTGTCGTATGACATCCTTGCGTTTTCCCGGCCCAATCATTTCCTGACACGACTGGGTTATCCGCTGGTTCGTCGCACGCAGAAACGATTCGGACGGGACTCGGCGGCGGCAATGTTTCGTGCTGTCAATTCGGCGTCTCCCCTTCCTGAAATTCGCCAGATCACGGGTTGAGCAATTTTTACAATCACGAGGAACATGTCATGGATACTTTTGAAAATGGAACACTGCCGCAGGAACAACCAGAGATGGTCTTGGGTCAATGCTGGGAGTGTGGTGAGACGAAACTGTGTTACGAACATCTCGTGTGCTGCACCGGAACTCGCTTCCACACATGCCCGGAGTGTCGGAAGGAAATGGAAAGCAGGGCTTAATGAGCGAACTCGATCACGAACGCTATATGCGTCAGGCTATCGGATTGGCAGGCAAAGTCCCAGAGGTGCCCTTTGGAGCCGTCATCGTAGACCGGGATACCGGGACAATACTCTCTGAGGGTTGGAACAAGACTTCAGTCAACCCGACTTGGCACGGCGAGATCGACGCCATCAACGGGCTGGCCTCAACCGGTGCTGCCTTCGAAGGGAAGAACCTAATCTTGTACACGACCGCAGAACCCTGTCCGATGTGCCAAGGGGCGATCTTATGGACCGGCATCGAAACAGTCGTCTTCGGGACGTCAATCCGTTCCCTGCAAAGAATGGGCTGGCGACAAATCGACATTCTGGCGGAAGAAGTGGTTCGTCGCAGTCCTGCATGGAAATGTACGCTGATCGGCGGCGTGATGGAGAAAGAATGTGACGCTCTGTTTGAATGGGCAATCTGTAAGCGTAGAATAAAAACATGATTTGGCTTCGTAGTATCGTCAGGAGTGTGTGTCGAATGAAACTTGCTTACCTGTCGGGCTGTTTGGCCCTGTTGATGGTGCCAACTGCGATGGCTCAAGACGCCCCAATTCCATTGTTCGACTTCACCGGAGCCGATGCTGCGAAGCAGTGGCAGGCGGTCAACGATGGTGCCATGGGTGGCGTGTCCAAAGGCAAATTCAAGATCACCGATGCGAAGACAATGGAATTCTTCGGCATACTGTCCTTAGCAAACAATGGTGGTTTCGCATCGGTACGTTCGAAAGCCAGGAAGCTCGATCTGGAGAAAGGCGATACGCTGGTTGCGAAAGTCCGTGGCGATGGGCGGGAATACACGCTGAACCTCTACCCGAATAGATCAAGAACCGCATTTTCGTATCGAGCCGCGGTGCAAACAAAGAAGGATGAATGGATTGAAGTCAGAGTGCCGCTCGATGAATTCGAGGCCACTTCGTTTGGGCAAGTTGTCAGGGAGGCAGGTGCTGTAAAACCCGAAGAGGTCAGTTCCGTGGGGTTTCTGTTGGGTGAAAAGAAGGCTGGGCCGTTCAGGATGGAAATTGAGTGGATCAAGGTAGAGCGGGCAGGAACGTCGAAATGAATCCGTTGTTGTTCCCCTACATCTTCAACATCATCGTTCTGATTCCGGTCGGCCTACTGACGCTGCTTGGTGGCGAGCGGGGCGGGCAATTGGCCTGCCAGAACAAGTTCCCGGAGAGCGAAGGATTCCGCACGATCCTCGGCTCGTTGTGGACGGCAATCCTCGGCTTGTTCTTTCCCGTGCAGATGTCTCCATTGCTGCTGATTCAGGTGATTTACAAATCGCTCTGGTTGTTGGTGTTTGTGAGACCCCGGTTGCTGAAAGGACAAATCAGCGAATTACCTTCCGGGATTGTGCTGGTATTCCTTGTGATCGTGCTGAGCTACCTGTGGGTCATTCCGTGGGGGCAGCTTTTCGGAACTCGATGAACGCAAAAACGGAGGCTGACGCTTGTCACTTCCTCCAGTACAAGATGGCGGCTCCGACAACGATGATCCATTCTGTCGCTGCGAGGGCAAATGTTGTGGTTGGAATTCCGCTGTACAACACAAAACCGGCTGTCCGAAACGCTACAAGACATCCGTGGATCAGCAAGCACAGGAACAACGGGAAAGCGACTTCTGCTGGACGATACAGCGGCCACAGAAAAGCAATACCGATTGCCAATTCCAATCCGCCATAGACAGTCAGAAACTCCGATTGTCCTGACCCCGGCTGGAGTGTGAAGCCGACCGCCATTGATGATTTGTCCGGCATGAAGGAGCACCATACCGCCAAGAGGATGTAGGCTGCTCCAACGATTGCCAGGAAGATGCGTGCCATGTGAACTCGGTATGCTCTCACTTCAACGGCTGATTCAGAAAGAAAGTCCAGTTGGTTCTTCTCCTACGGGCGGCTTCTCTTGATGGCGGCTGTAGTCCGTGTAGCCTTTTTCGCCGGTAGGCAAGTACCAGTCAGACATTGGTGCTTCAGCCGCTAGAGGCCAGCCATTCCTGAACCGCTCAACCAGATCGGGATTGCTGATGAATGGCCGACCAAATGCGATCAGGTCAGCATGTCCATCGGCAATCGCCTTCTCAGCAATCTCCTGTGTATAGCCACAATTGCCAATGAGTGGGCCGTGGAACACTTTTCGGAACTCGGCCAATGTCATCGGCTCGCCGAGGTTGTGGAATCCAAACCCCAGTCCGTCCATAACGTGTAAGTATGCCAGACCGAAGCGGTCGAGTTCGCTGGCAACGAAGGTGAACTGTTCCCGGTATTCCGGCGATCCCATGTCGTTGAAGACCCCGTTCGGAGAAAGCCGAACGCCGACCCGGTTGGCGGGCACTACGGAAGTGACCGCTTTGACAACTTCCTTCAAAAAGCGATCGCGGTTCTCCACGCTCCCGCCGTACTGGTCGGTGCGGTGATTCGTCTTCGATTGCAGGAAGGCGTCGATGAGGTAGCCGTTAGCCCCGTGGATTTCCACGCCATCGAATCCAGCCAGCATTGCTTGTTCAGCAGCACGCCGGTAGTCACCCACGACTCGTGGAATCTCCGACGTTTCCAAAGCCCGTGGGATTTCGTGTGGCTGCTTCCCGGTCGGGGTGTGGATGTATTCTTCGTTGATCTTGATCGCCGAGGGAGCCACAGCGGGTTTGCCGTTGTGGAAGCTGCTGTGGGAGGCACGCCCCATGTGCCAAAGCTGGAGAAAGATCACGCCGCCCTTCTCATGCACGGCGTTGGTTGTGTGTTTCCAGCCTTCCGTCATCTCGTCGGTATAGATCCCCGGTGACTCGTTCCAGCCGTTTGCCTCTTCAGAAATCGTGGTCGCCTCGGTGATGAGCAGGCCCGCCGTACTCCGCTGGGCATAATATTCCGCCATCAGTAGATTCGGCAGTCGTGCAGTCCCGGCTCTGGAGCGGGTCATTGGGGCCAGAACGATTCGGTTCGGCAAAGTGAGATCGTGCAGGGTGAAGGGCTGAAAAAGGACGCTGTTCGACATTGGTGATCGGCTTTATTTCTATGTTTAACTCTGCTGAGGCTGAGGAACTGGCGATCCGTGAATCCGTGAACGCCTTGCGACATTGTGGAAACCGTCGCTTAACCGGTCAAACAGGTTTGACGATTCTCATAGCACTGATTGCTGATTCTCAACCGCTGCTTCGTAGACTGCCCAATGGCTTCATTCGACAATGCACTCGTGATCTTATGTTGATGGAACGTGCCAGAGAGTGGTTGCTGGAAGTAGGCGAATAAGTTATGCCCGGATCACTTTCGCCCACCGCACGAGACAAACAACGCAGATTCACCACATCAAGCCATATTACCAGCCAGAAGACTGAGAAACGCTGACGGCAGATTCGCTCAGGACCTTCGTATGAAGATCAAGAAGTATTGTCTGATAATCGCATTTGTTGCGGTGTCGATCATTGCGTTGCTGTATGGCGTCTCACCCAGATGGTTCGCTCAGACGTTTCTAAACGTGCCTGAGATGCCACTGGATTTTGCTCATATTCACCGGGCCGTGATGTGCCTTTATCTTGCACTTGGGCTGTTTTCCGCTTTTAGCGACAAATACCGAAACGCTGCTGTTTTGACCACCGTGATTTTTGCCGGTGGCCTTGTGACCGGCAGACTCATTAGTTCGTCTGTTTTAGATTTGCCGTCGTTCTAAACTTCTTGACGGCAGTAGTTTATGTTGTTTCCAGTGATACAGGCGTGCAAGTTCGTTTCGCTTGAGTCGCTGCTCACGTTCGCGACGGATTCGGGAGTGTGTATCGCATTCGGAGGCTCGGTGGAGGATCTGAGATACGCCTTTGCGGATCTGTTGCACAGTGATCGCCGGAGTGATTTTTTTTCCCTCGTTGGGCTTCCACAATCAGGAACAAACAGGCGATCAGCGACAGGATCTGATGATGATGCCATGGTGTGAAGCCACAACGATGATCAGTGGGTCACGGAACTGCTTTGCTGGAAGCCGGTGTGGAGAGTTCAAAACGCCGTGCAGCAGATTAGGGCATGATTGCAGGGTTATTGAATCGATGATGATGCTGGAAGTTGATTCACATCGATGTTAACTTCTATCTGTGAGGGCGGTCCCAGAGGAGTGAGGATGTTCAAATGCATCACCGAACAGTTTGATCGAGGTGACGTAGTGGAGCCTGTTCATTGAAGATTCAACACCCAAAACTTGTAAAGCTCCTCCAGTTGGCGTACTCAGCCGAGAAAGCAGCGGCGTTTGCATACATCGGCCACGCCGGTTCGGTCAGGAACCTGGACGAAAAAGTGGCGATCAAGCAAATCGAAATGGATGAGTGGCAACACCGGGAAATCGTTCTCTCCATCATGAAGCAACACGCAATTCCGCCATCCCGGTATTTCGAAATCAAATATCAAGTCATCGGCAAAATCATCTCGTGTAGCTGCTACGTCATCGGCTGGTTCATGCCGTACTACTTCGCCGGACGACTTGAAAGCGGAAACGTCTGCGAGTATTTCATCATGATGCGGTACTTCAACGAAATCGGGATCACCGCACACGACGACGTGCTGTACGAAATGGGAATGAAGGAGAAGGAACACGAGGTCTATTTTCAGAAAGGTCTTCAGAACAACCGGCTGTTGCCGCTGTTCGAGAGAATCTTCGGGTGGGGCAACAAAAGCAGTTTCAACGATGTTGATTTGGCGACCAAATCTCCCGTCGAGGCATCAAAAGGATATTGCAAACACCGAAAGTAGACACTTGCTCTGGGTTCGCAATGACGGTTGACGCCACGTTGAAAAGAAAACGCATGGGCATCTGCCTCTTCTGCTAATCCAAAAAGGCGGCTTCTGTGAACATTACTGTCGTCGAAGGCGATCTTCTCGATCAGGACGTGGATGTCATTGTCAACGCTTGGAACCGCAACATCATCCCGTGGTGGCTGCTGCTGCCTCAAGGTGTATCCGGTGCTATCAAACGTCGTGGTGGCAAAGCTCCGTTCAGGGAAGCGGGAAGGCACGGTGCAATTCCTCTAGGTGGAGCAGTGCTGACTTCTGCTGGAAAACTGCCGTTCAAGGCCATCATCCACGTCGCTGGAATCAATATCTTGTGGAGGGCGTCCGAACGATCCATCCGGGATTCCGTCAGAAACGCCTTCCGACTGGCCAACGAAAAGGGATTTCAGTCCATGGCCTTTCCATTGATTGGAGCCGGTTCCGGTGGCTTCAATCAGGAACAAGCAAAGACATTGATGCTGGATGAACTCAGCAAACTTGACGTACAGATGACGGTGAAGATCGTGGTCTTCAAGAAAGCGAAAACATGACGATTCCGATAGAATCACTCCCAAACCTCGGCCCAAAAAGCGGCAAATGACTTCGAAATGCCGGAATCAATTACGAAACAAGGAGCGGGGAATGCTCCTGCACCGAACCCCAATCAGTGCCGTGTTGTCGTAGGCAGGAATATCAGTGGGGCATAGCAAACAAGAGAGAATGAATGCGGCGAATGACAACAGAAGCGATGGAGATCGTCCAACAACTATACGATTTAGAGCGGTCGAATGCCGTGTGGCTGTTCACTGACAAGGAGGAAACGATTCGCCGCCTGTTGGTAAAACTGGCGGCAACCGGGGAAGCTGGGGCATTACCCTGCCTCGCACGTCTTCTGTCAAGTAGTGACAAAACGACCTTGCGATGCTTGAGACACACCATTGGAACTCTATGCGCCGCTCTTTCACCAAACGAACTCATGCACTTTGACGAATTGATCGACTGGCCCTATGGCTGGTACACCGATCATTCAAGTGGCAACTTGAAGCCTTCACGAATTGTTGAAATTGCTGGAGATCGATCTGAGCAGGGTCATGCTCAGGTACTTGGATTATTCACTTTTAACAAGAACGGTTTTGTCCGGCATGAGGCAGTCCGACTACTTTCGAAGTTGAAGGATGGGAGCGAACTTCCGTTCCTCCTGCTTCGCCAAAACGATTGGGTCATGCCGATTGCCAAAGACGCTCAAGCTGCTGTCGTCCTGCGAATCAATGACGACTACGTCGAGCACGTGGCGAAGTCACTTGAAATCATACTGCATCTGAATTCATTGAGCAGACATGACCATAGTGACACGGTTGGCAAAACTGTAGACGTACTACTCGGAGAACAAAACGATCCTTTTCTTCGATCTGCGATTGAGTCAAAAGATCGTGCAGTGAGACGAAATGTTGTTCGACTTGGACTGGCGAAACCGGGCGAGCATCTCCGGCGTCTCATACCATACGGACTGAAATCTGATGATGGCATCGTGCGATTGAACTGCTGTTGTGCATTGTCATTGATTCATGCTGATGACAGTTTGCTTGCGGCTTTGGACGGTATGACGACGGATCGTTTCATGCCCATTCGGCGAGAGGCCCTTCGTCGGAAAGCCGACACCTTCCCGAACATGGCCAATGCAACGTGGCAGCAGGCTCTGCTCGATCGGCATTCATCAATTCGAGAACTTGCTTGCTGGCATGTGAGAAACACTTTCAAAACC
>JAYSPO010000496.1:0-2115 GCA_043722015.1 Candidatus Kuenenia sp.
AATATAGCAACCGCCAGTGTGGCGAAGCCAATTTGGCGATTTGTCACTCAAGATTGTCCACCAGGTACACGATGAGCGATCTGGCTCCGTGAGCACCGATGACGAGCGATTGTTCGATGTCGGCAGTTTTTGACGGGCCGGAAATGAAGCCTGCGAAGGCGTGTTGGCCGACGGTCATCTGCGCATACGCTTCATGCAGATTGTTAACCACTCTTGATGCCGGCACCACAATCGCGATGTGCTGCGGAATGAAGTAGAGCACTCGATGCCGCACCGTGTCGTCGGTCACCCAGATTGCCGCGTTTTCAGCGACGGCGAAGTGACCCTTCAGAACCGCGAAGTCCACGTTCTCCAGGTCATGCGGATCATCGATTGTGTTCAGGTCAATCGTGGAATCACCGACGCCCGCGACAACGCTGCACCGGATTTTTCCATTGCCCCAGTGATCCAGAGTCCGCAAATGCGCGTCGGCCTCGGCGAGATTCCTGACTCGCACAGCCTGGCCGCCGACGAGTTTCAGGATCGCGGTGAATTGTTCAATCGGGTCGGCAAATGTCTGCCAGTTCGTCACAGCCGCCAGGTCGGGGAGCGGTGATGACTGCGGCAAAGCCGATCGGATTTTGCTGAGGATTGTGTCGCGGGAAGAGGGCATGGGTGGAAGTCAGTAGTCAGTAGTCAGTAGTCAGAAAGGGCGTCAGGACTTGGGTTTTGGGCGTTCGGCGAATTGTTGGCGGAATGATTTTTGGGGAGCGTCGGGCAGGTCGCGTTGTTTGCCCCAGGCGTTGAGAGGGTTGTAGATCATGAAACGGGGCAGAATGCGCAGCGATGTTCTGGCGCATTTGCCCAGGAGATTGAAAAGCCACGTTCGCGATAACACCGCCGACACGATTTTCATCGACAACTTTTTTGACCCGCCGATCAGATGCTTGCGGTCAAGGAAGCCGCGCATCGCATACAGTTGGTGATGCAGGTCAATCTTGACCGGGCAGACGTCGGTACATGAACCGCACAGACTGCACGCAAACGGCAGCGTGCTGTGTTTTTCCGGCGTCTGAAGCGGAGTCAGAATGGAACCGATCGGGCCGGGCACTGTCGCTTCGTAGCTGTGACCTCCGCTTCGTCGGTACACTGGACACGTATTCATGCAGGCGCCACAGCGGATGCAGTCCAGGCTGCGACGAAACTCGGGCATCTTCAGAATCTCAGTCCGCCCGTTATCGACCAACACGATATGCATTTCACAACCGGGTCCTGGCCCGTGAAAATGCGATGAATACGTCGTGATCGGTTGGCCGGTCGCGGAACGCGCGAGCAGTCTCAGGAATACACCAAGATCGGCAGCGCGGGGAATCAGTTTTTCAATTCCCATGCAGGCAATGTGTACCTTTGGCAGAGAAACGCCAAGATCAGCGTTTCCTTCATTTGTACAAATCACTATGCCACCGGTTTCCGCGATTGCAAAATTGACGCCAGTCAACCCGGCGTCGGCCTTGCAGAAACGTTCGCGAAGGTGTTGCCGAGCGGCCTCAGTCAGGTACGCCGGGTCGGAGGCGCCTTTCACTGTTCCCAGATGTTCATGAAAACACTCGCCGACTTCTTCCTTTTTGATATGAATGGCTGGCAGGACGATATGGCTGGGCCGTTCTTCACGAAGCTGCACAATCCGTTCGCCAAGATCCGTATCGACAACTTCAATGCCGTGCTTTTCAAGAAACGGATTGAGATGGCATTCCTCTGTGAGCATCGACTTGCTCTTCACCAGCCGCTGCACCTTGTGGCGTTGGAGGATGTCGAGCACGATTCGATTGTGTTCGGCGGCATCCGTCGCCCAATGCACAACCGCGCCTCGCCTTTTTGCGTTTGCTTCAAATTGTTCCAGGTACTCCGCCAATCGCGACTGAGTATGTGCCTTGATCGCTGATGCGGTCTCTCGCAGCTGTTCCCATTCCGGCACCGCAGCCGCCATGCGATCCCGCTTTTCGCGCACGAACCACAACGCTTTGTCGTGCCACTGAGCACGCTCACGATTGGCAGTGAATTGTTTAGCAAGGGCTGGATGGGGCATGGGATCTCAAATCTCAAATCTCAAATCTCAAATCTCAAATCTCAAATCTC
>JAYSPO010000497.1:0-1024 GCA_043722015.1 Candidatus Kuenenia sp.
AACGGCGCTGCGCTTGGTCCGGCCTACTGGCTCAACCCAAATTCTTAGTTCTGACGATGGACTAGCCATAAACAGCGCCGCCTCGAATCCTGTTTATCATCAACACATCAGCCAAAATGCCGTCATCTGGTTATCGGTACATCGCCATCGTCCCTGGCGTTCGCAGCGGCCACGCCATCGTCGAAGGGACTCGAATCGGCGTGGACGACGCAATCGCGCTTCTTCAAACCGGCACAGCCCAGCCTGTGCCTGTCACCTGGTCTGAGATCATGCTGTCCGATTCGACTCAAACAGCTCGATCAAAAATCGCTTTCCCTCATGATCCAGTTCGCCATCAAGGGAGAACGTCATGCTCCTCACACGAATTTTCCCAATCACCAGATCCAGGGGATGGTTGAGGCGTTTCGGATAGACGAGGACCGCGTCACGGCAATCTTTGAGGGTCGCATACGTCACAGCCTGAGCAATGTCGGCTGGTGACGGTCTATCCGGAATTTTGTATTTGGTATCAATGACGCACAGCGGTCGCATGGTTCCGGTGTCGCAGATCACAATGTCGATTCGGAATTCCAAGTCGTCTGCGTCGCCGACCCGTACTCGCTGCTGTGGCTGGCATGCGTATTTCGCGTCGATGCTTGCCGTGAGCCATTCAGCCACAAACAACTCAAAGAGATGGCTCATGTTCACAATAAATGGCAACATCTGGTGCTGCCCGATCTCGTGAGAGGGCCCAATGTTTTCCAGGATCAATCGGCACAAAGCATGTATCGGCCGATAGTCTTCGTTGAGCCGGTGGTACACGCGCAGGACGCAGTCGCCTGGTGCCATCGCTGTCAGGCTCACGACAGAAAGCATCGCTCGCAGTACCTTGCGCACGCTTTGAAGCACCGACTCGCCGCAAAGTCCCGTGCGCGCGGCACGCCACAAAGTCCATACCAGAATCTGGTTTTCCTTCAGGTTCGCCGTATGCTCGTCGAATTCACAATCGACCTCCACCATCCAGGGGCGTCTGAGCTGGCTTTGC
>JAYSPO010000498.1:0-1184 GCA_043722015.1 Candidatus Kuenenia sp.
GCATCGTGCCGAGTTACCAATGTGCCTAATGCGATTTCGGGTGCTTGATTGAGCGAACGGATGGCGGAAACATATGTGCCAGGGCCGCCAGTCATCGTGACTTGATAAGTACCGTCCTCCGGCAGTCGGTTGTCATAGAAGTACGAAAACTGTTTTCCGCTCGGAGTCGTAATACCTAGGTTTGTAGACACAGTACCACGAATATCGTCGATCAAAATGCGTTCGCCAGCTTTCGCGACGAAGAAGTATCGATCCGTCTCACTGTACCGCTGAAAGTCGCCCACCAACAGTCCGATCATCGATGGATCTTCCCCTATTCGCACTGACAAACTGTCTTGCGAGGTCAGCAGATTGCCGCGAACATCGAACGTGTTCGCAGTGACCGAGCCGCGAGCATTCGCACTGGTGACGGGTAGATTATTTGCGTCGCGAGTCACCGACGGTTTGTTGCCTACAGAATCGAATTGGCCAATCGCCTGGCCAGCCGCGTCGAGCACGGCTCGCTGCACATTGCCATTGCCGTCTACATACATCGACTCGGCTTGATCGGGAAGGGAAAACGTGGGTGGGGCATGCAGGTAGTCACTCGTAGCGTCGGGTGGATAAAGGCCCTGTGTCTCTGGCGCCTGAAGGTGAATCTGCGAGCCATCTTTCCTGGTGGCTCCCGTAGCACGCCCATGGAATCCATAGGTCGACTGCTCGTGTCTCCCCAACTGATCCGTCTCGCCTACCATATGATGCGACGAATCGTATTCCCAGTTTCGCGAGGAAGCGTCGGGATCGGTAACTCGCAGTAGATTGCCCGCACTGTCGTAGTTCATGCGCGTCGTTCGGCCAGCTGGATCGATTATCTCGGAAACCCGATTTCCTGAATAGGTGAAGGTGGTTACCAGCCCAGCGGGGTCGATCATGCCTGTCGGACGGGCCTGAGCGTCGTAGGTAAGCTGAGTTACGTTGTTGTTCCGGTCCGTCATCGATAGGAGGTTCAAGTGGGAGTCGAAGCGATAGATGGTCTTATCCGTCAGCGTGCGTTGATAAGTACCATCGACCCGTTTTTCAAACTTCGAAAAGTCTCCCACGGGTGAAATATAGGATCCCGACTGCAAATCGAATGCAAACAACAGTTCACTGCCGTCACCATCGACGAGCAGAACCGATTTGTTATCGTTTTCAACCAGGTACTG
>JAYSPO010000499.1:0-5324 GCA_043722015.1 Candidatus Kuenenia sp.
TCCATCATCTTTGTGTCGCCGTACGATTGCTGCAGGCCCAGTTCGTGTTGAGCTCTGGAGACATCAGCGGGTGTCGCGCCTCTGAGTTCCGGCAGCAGACTTCCAGGCGAGTCCTCGACAGACTCAAGCACCAACTGGCAAGCGGAACAGTGTTCGACGTGAATGGCCAGTTCATTGGTGACATCGGGCGGGAGATCACCGTCCAGCAGAGCAGCCAGCGTGGCTCGATTGGGGCAAGCGGTCTGCTTCATTTGTCGTCGCTGTTGGCTGGAATCGCCCATCTTATTCTCTGCTTCTTCCGGTTTGTGTTACAAGTCAGGCACCAACTGCTTCAGTTTTGCCAGAACTCTCGACTTGGCCATACGCACGGCCGCCTGCGAGACTTTGAAGTCAGCCGCAATGTCCGCTGTTGATCGCCCGTCAGCTGTGGCTGACCAGAACATCTGGTAAGTGCGATCTTCAAATTCGTTCTTAATCATCTCAAGGGCACGCAGTTTAAGACGCATGTCTTCGTCCTGTTCATCCGGGTCCGACTCTTCAGCCCTGATGCGATCTTCCTCTTCCTTCAATCCGTGTGCTTCAATCGCCTCATCGCTGAAGACCACACCACCGACCCATTCGCCATGTTCATTTTTTTCCAGTTTCTTTGAACGCATCCAGTCTGCGACACGCCGACGGACGATGGTTCTCAACCAACCCCGAAACGAGCCTTTTCCTGATCCAAACTGAAACGACTTAATACTGCCGACAACGGATTGCAGGACTTCCTGTTCGATGTCGTCCTTATCCGTTTCGTCCATAACGCCTGCTTTTCGCATCCATGCTCTCATCATCGGACCGTAGAGAAACATGAAGGTTCTCCAACGCTGCGGGTCCTGCTGTGAGAGATCATCAATCAAGCTGGGTGTCGTCAGGTAACGATTGTCGTTTGGAGTAATTCTCGTCATCCAGCAGTGCCCCACAGTTTGCAGATTTTGGGAGATGAAACTCCCTCGGTAAGGCCATGCCGATGGCGTATGCTTTACCGAAGTTTGCAGAGTGTGGTGGGTCTGGGGTCTACAAGCAAATGTAGAACAAACCAAAGAAAATACAGATTCAGCTGGAATGCTGACTGCAGTTTGGTTTGTAGTTTTTGAACTCATTCAGCATTCACATGTTCTTAACCAATCCAGTACAGACATGGAAAGTGAACACAGGCCGCCATAGTGCGACAGCCTGTGTTCTGTAAAGTGCAAAGCACGTTCAGGCGGTTTTCACACAGGTTCACCGAATAGTCAGCATTCTTTGAAATGCATGGCCCATCTCCGGAATTGGTAACTGAGCGCTGCCTTATACAATTCTCAGTGTCATTGTGTGATTGCCATCACGTGCTTTGGGATTCAGCAGTGGTTAACTGAGACTGCCTTCCTCAAAAATCATCGTCATCTTCGTTGACAGCGGGCTGCTCAACAGGTCTTCCAGTTCGCTGCTTAGCAGCAGGTTGCTTCGCAGCAGGTTGAGGTCCCCGTTTGCTGCCAGACGTGCGTGCCGTCTCTTCTGCGATCTTGTCCTGAAACATTTTCGCGACCCGATCAACGACCATGTCGGAAACTCTGATGGCAAGCTGTTCAAAAAGCTCGTCAATGAGTGAGCCTGCAGATCGTATTGTTGGTTTGCCGCAGGAATCACTTTCGACTTCTTCGTCTTCGTCTGGCTCGTCCCCATCTTCATCATCGAATTCGTCGTGCTCAGTTCCCTGATCGTTAGTGGGTTCATCGAACTCATCTTCCGCTGCATCCTCGAACTCATCGTCAATTGTATTATCGAAGTCTTCGTCGTCGTATTGATCTTCCTCTAATTCATCGGCCGGTGCCTGTCGGGAGCCTTTGGAGCTTCCTGGAGAGACTTGAGTCGGTGTCGGCGGACGACGACCGGGTGGAGTCAACTTCGCTTTACTCTGCTCTTGGTAATGCGGGTTTCGTTGATTTTTCGCCATCTGGAATTTTCCTTTTCTTTTGTCTGATGTTTGCTGTCTGGCCCGAAACACTTCGGACTACTGCAAGCATGTGGTTTCGAATCCTGCACGTGGAGTCGCCTTTCCAACCGACCTTTCCACCTGCAGAACCCTGGTGGGACGCAAAGTTCGAAACACCGCAGCGGCGTTTTGAAGCAAACTTCTGTGTCCCGCCAATACCTCTCGCGAGAGCGCAACAGTATTTTTTGAAAACAGAAGATTTCGATCCTTGAAAGGGAACGACACATGACTTCGTGATGGATATTCCGGATCTTCAGCCAGCTCGACGGCCCCGAGTGTTGCGCTATTTCCTGAAGCGATACCGCTTCGCCAGAAGGGAGTCATGAATCGAACGACACAACTCCATCTGCCTGGTTGGCATCTCGACGGATTTCGCCTATTGATTCCGCAAATGCAAAACCGAACATCTTGAACCATCAGCCTGCCGTGAAGCATTCACGCATTTGCAGGCAGGATGCGTATCTTCGATTTTCAAAAAATCCTGTTGCGCTCTCGCGAGAGGTATTTGCGGGCCATGACGTTTCAATTCAGAACGATGGCGAATCGCTCAACAGCAAACTTTTTAGAAAGAAGATCGATGACAAACAAAGACTCGGAATCAGGGGCTTCACGCTCCATATCTGACAAGGCACTGGCATTCCGCGATAAAAAATCGAAGAGCCCGATCGTCAAACGCCGCCGACCAAAGGGTTCGCCACAATCGCCTGATCCTGCAAAACAAGAAACGAATCAGAATCCGCCTGAAGCGCCATTATCAATAGATTCAGTGGCGATGAAAAATTGCGATCCCCGAATGGTGAATAAATCGACGAAGGCAGAAACTCTGGTTTCGAAGCAGGAATCCGTACCGACCCGCAAGGAGAAGCGGGCACTGGCAAAGGTTGAAAAGAATATTGCCGAGATTCAGAAGTGGTACGACGTTGGCAGAAAGCTTGCCAATGACTGTCCGACAAAGTTCGCTCAGGGCGGCCTGATCGAAAAGCAGGCAGAGGAACTGGGGATTCGAGCAGCGATCGCAAGAACGTATCGCCAAATGTCTGGATTGTATACGCAGGCGGAACTGAACACGCTGTATCAGAAATTTCGCGAGAATCTGTTTGCCCTGACCATTTCGCACTTCTACTCTCTGGTCACCGTTAAAGACAAACGGAAACGAAAGAAGTTGGCGTTTGATGCTGTGGAGGGCAGGTGGTCGGTGCGGGAGTTGCAGAAACAAAAACATCAGAGATTCGAAAAACAAAATATCAATGCTGGGCGAACTCCGAAAAACATCAAAGGCGAGGGCACGTCGGCACTCATTGATGCTGTCAAATCAGAATTGGCAAAATGGCTCTGGTGGATGAACCTGCTCCTGAAAAAACACAAAGAGATTCAGTCTCCGCTGCAAGATCCGCTCAAAGTCCTACTGGATCAGATTAAGGGCGTTCACAAGCTCAGCCAAGAGCAAATTTGAGCAGGAAAAGACTTCGTGAGAGCGAGAGCGTCGTCCAGTTTTCAGGTATCGCTGAAATTCTCTTGCCGATGCGGCGTATGGCCATGATCCTGCTCTGGGCGGATTATGGTCATGCGCGATCGTTCTTCATTCGGAACACACTGAGGATCATTTTGTTCTCGACAGCAGCACTCGGTACTTTGATAAGGCCTCAAGTGCTTTCAAATACCTTCGAAAAGAGGAGTCAGTTCTTTTCGAGTAGTGGTCCGCCATTCGAATATCCGGTTTTTCCACGAGAACGTTGCACTGTTCGTGGAATTGGTGCTGAAGCCAGACCGAGATGATTTCATCAATAAGCAGCCGTTCTGTGCGTGAATTACCGTCGTCGATAAACTCCTGTTTCATCTGATTGATTCTTTGTCGCAAACACTCACGCCGGTGCAGATCGACTGGTGTGAGGCGGTTGAGCCAGCGGATTTGCACTTCATTGGCAAGATCGCTCGTGCCCGCATACAGACTCGGATCGCTTTCCATGGCTGCGCGGAGTTCAGCAACAACGGATTGATCGCCTCCCTTTGCCGCTCGAACGATCTCTTCGAGGGTTCGCTTCTGACGGTGAGGAGGCGAAGAATTGGCACGATCGTCGGAGACAACATCGCCTTTCGTGCTCTTTCGATTCCGGTGTGACGTGCCCATCGAATTCAGCCTCCATCCTCTTCCATTCGGATTGTGATAGCCTTTGAGAATCAGTTTTGCAGAAACCAGCGTATCGACTTGCAACGCCAGCTGCTTCATCAATGATTCGGATTCAGCAGTCAAACGCCTGGTAACGGCAAATCGCTGACTTCGCTTGGTTTCGTTGGCAAGCTTTGCTGATTCTGTTTGTGCCTCTTCGCCCCGACCGAAGTACCTCTTGACTCGGCGACCATCAGGCAGCCTGACGGTGCGGTAGAAGTAGGTCCGTCCGCCTTTGCGTCGCTGCCATCCTGTGCCCGTCTGATTGGTCATGATGTTCGCTCCCTGTTTAACGATCGAAGGTTCCAGCTTAGCGAAATCGTAGAGAGTCAGAAATCCGAAATGTGCGACTTGCTTTTGCTCTGGTGTGATGACTGCAACTTCTACGACTGTGAGTGCGCAGTCGTTGAAGTGAGCAATGGCGAAACGGCACGGGAAGTGTTTCGCGAGTACACGGCTTGAGCGTGAGCTGAAGCGGCGGGAGGTGAAGGAGAACCGACGCAAGTCAATTTCACACAGTCACCTGATCCGATATCCGCCATTTGTTATGATTCCGGCATGAGCAAGCAACGAAATCGACGACAGTTTGTCCGTGCGGTCGCATCAACCGGAGCGGCCATGGTGCTGACGAGCCGAGTTCATATTCCCGCGTCCGATCAGCAGCCGGGAGTAAAGTGGTCGATCGGTTGCTTCAATCGCCCGTGGACACTCTGGACATACAATCAGGCGATCGACGGAATCAAAGATGCGGGTTTTGGTTTGACAGGGATTCTGGGCGAGCACATTGAGGAACCCTTTACTTCCTCAACTGCGACTCAGCCATATCTTGAATTGCTGCGTGAGAGGATCAGAAAGTCTGGCCTGGAAGTCAATGTGGCCTGGCTCCGCACAAGGCACGATATGCCGCTGAAAGATGTGATCATGGATGCTCGAAAACAAGTGGATCACGCCAGTTTTATGGGTGTGAAATTCCTGCTGACGACGGGTGTGGATCAAGTTGAGAAGTACGAACACTTTTATCAGGTTATGGCTGATGTTGCCGCATATGCAGCAGATCTGGGAATCAGGATTGTCATGAAGCCCCATGGTGGATGTTCTGCCACCGCGACTGAGATGCTCCACACCGTCGAGCAGGTGGGCCAT
>JAYSPO010000500.1:0-1480 GCA_043722015.1 Candidatus Kuenenia sp.
CTGGCTACGTGGGAACGCCTTGAACGCAAACGACATTCGATATTCTCATGCCAAACTCTAACACTAGTATCAAACACACAAGGCCAGCCTGTAGATAACTGAGCAGACAGGATTGAATCTGCGGGCTCCTTGCCTCGTCCGCGTGAAGGCCGGAAAGAATGTTCCGCAAATTCATTCGCGGCCGATTTTCAAATTTGGGGAAGTTACTTCTTGCATGGTACTTGACCCTCGCATTATTGGACGTAACACTCTGGCCTACACAGTAGGAAAGGATGTTTAGCACTCCACTACTATGAACCGGCTCAGCCGCGCTGAGTCGCACTTGCAACACGCAACGCTTGCGGTCCAAGAGAGTGCATCGCACACGGGGAGAAATGTCATGGTGAATGGCAGACTTCGGAGGGTGTTGGCGGGATTGAATCTGGATTTGATTCCCCGTCGAGACCGGCGCGGTGCAAGTTCTCACCAAGATGCGGCGGCTGCGTCCTTGCGTCTCGGGGCCGCCAACAGATGGCTGACGTTTTTGGCAGAATGCATGTCGGAACTGCGCGGCAATGGGCGACGGCGGCGATCTTCATGGAGAGTCGCTCAACGCATTGACTCGTGTGAGACGAGGATACTCCTCTCTGGCATGGCCCCATTTGCTGCTGCTGATAGTTACAGCCTGTCCAAAGACTCCTATACAGTTGCGGCGTCCGGTGTCCTTGCGAACGACTCTGACATGGAGAGCGATCCCATAACTGCGGCCCTTTACTCCGGCACCACAAATGGAACGGTCACCCTCAATGCCAACGGTGGTTTTACGTATGTGCCGACGCTCGGTTATGCAGGCACTGACAGTTTTCAGTATCGGGCACATGACGGGACGTCTTACAGTTCCGCCGCGACCGTGACCCTGACCGTCACGAATTCCTGGAGTACACAGACCAACGCCGAAGACCGCGTCTTTGAAACTGCAGACAACTTCGGACCGATTGATGTCGTTGGTTACACCGGCGATGCTCAGGTTTCAGCACTGGTGGGAGACGGGCAGCGACTGATCTATTCCTCAAACAGTGATTCCAAACCCATCATCGCCGTTGAAGTTGACTTCAATGGCAGCAGCCCGACATCTCTGGAGGGCGTCCTGACGTTCAACGGCGTGGCGGGCTCCACGGTCTATTACAACACGACTGGCATCTCCGGAACGACCCGGTTGAGGTTCGCGCAGCAGGCCGATGCGACAAGTCTGGCTTCTGGGAAATACGCATGGTCCATGTCGTTGAAGGCTAAGTACTCCGATGGATCATCCAGCACGCGCGCTTATACAGGTTCGAGCTACGTCACGAACAGGAACAACAATTCCGAGGGTGATTCCTGGAATATCGCAGACATGGATCGACTCGCGTCGGTGTCCGGCGGAATGCTGTGGATACAGGGTGATGGCACAACGGCATTGTTTACAGGAACGAGCACCTACACGAGTCCAGCAGGTCCCTAC
>JAYSPO010000501.1:0-1638 GCA_043722015.1 Candidatus Kuenenia sp.
GCCTTGTGCAGATTTCGGACATTCCTGGCAAAGTTGCCATCATGGTTCGGTATCAGGGCAGGGTCGCGGTCTTTAATGCGTCCGTTCCGCTGGGTGCTCCGGTTGACAGCGTGCCCGCTTCAAAGAACTTTGTGGATGACTTCGTCTTCGGCAATCTGAAGGAAATCGGAGTTCCGCCGTCACCAGTTTGTGACGATGCGACGTTCCTTCGACGAGTCTCCCTGGACATTTCCGGTCGCCTTCCCACAGACGCTGAAGCAACAGCCTTTCTGACCAGTCAGGACGTGGACAAGCGCGATCAGGTGATTGACCGCCTGCTGCGCAGTCCAGAGTATGCGGACTACTTCGCAAACAAATGGACCGCGATGCTGAAGAATCGGCGTGATGACGCCAGCGACATGACATCGAACTTTGCATTCTATGCATGGGTCCGAGACAGTCTTCTTGCGAATAAGCCATACGATCAGTTGGTGCGCGAACTGCTGGCAGCGACCGGTACGGTGATCGCGAATCCGCCGGTGGCATGGTACAAGCGCGTGAAGGAGCCGAAGCAGCAACTGGAAGATGTGGCTCAGTTGTTCCTCGGTGTCCGCATGCAGTGTGCGCAGTGTCATCACCATCCGTTTGAACGCTGGAGCCAGGATGACTATTACAGCTTTTCCGCCTTCTTCACACAGGTCGGAAGAAAGCCTTCCGCGACGCGAGGCGAGGATCTCATCTTTCACAAGCGCGGCGTCGCCGGGGCTCCAAATATCAAGACCGGCCTGACGCTGAAACCTGCGGCGCTGGGGGATGCGATCCCTGCGATTGCTCCGGACGAAGACCCGCGACTCAAGCTGGCGGACTGGATGAGTTCCCCGGAGAACCCATTCTTCGCGAAGGCCCTGGTGAATCGCTACTGGAAGCATTTCTTCCGACGAGGCCTGATCGAGCCGGAAGATGATATTCGCGATACGAATCCGCCGACGAATCCTGAATTGCTGTCAGCTCTGGAACAACATTTCCATGCCAGCGGCTTTGATCTGAAGGAACTTGTCCGAGTCATCACAAGGTCCAGCGCTTACCAGCTGAGTTCCGTTCCGAACCAGTACAACGTCGCTGACCAGCAGAACTACTCCCGCTATTATCCTCGCCGATTGCAGGCCGAGGTAATGCTGGATGCCATTGATGATTTGACTGGCGCTCAAACGGATTTCCCGAATCTCCCGACTGGCACACGCGCGATTGCTCTGCCGGATAACAGCTATAATAACGCCACACCGTTTCTGAAAGTCTTCGGACGGCCGGAGAACGAGAGTGTTTGCGAATGCGAACGCGTGCAGTCGTCGAGTCTGGCTCAGAGCCTGCATTTGATGAACGCCGGGGACATCAAGGCCAAACTCGCCACGGGCAGCGGTCGAGCAGACCGGCTGGCGAAATCGGAGCAACCTGTCGAAGCACGAATCCGCGAATTGTACATGGTCGCATTCGCACGTGAACCGCGCGCCGATGAATTGAAGGTGGCGTTGGATTACCTTGCAGAACCACGAGTCGATGCGGCGGGTAATCCGATCGATACCCAAAAAGTAAATACCGAAAACTTCCAGGATCTGATCTGGGCGTTGATCAATACGAAAGAGTTTTTGTTCAATCATTAGG
>JAYSPO010000502.1:0-10047 GCA_043722015.1 Candidatus Kuenenia sp.
TGAGTCACAAGATTGGCCGCAGCTCGACGATCGGCCCGTCAAGGGCGCGTTCACCGGGGCAAGTAACAACCGACCGGGACTGCTGATGTCGGCTCACAACGGGCTGTTATTCCTCGACGAAATTGGCGAACTGGGACTCGACGAACAAGCCATGCTGCTGCGAGCAATCGAAGAACGTCGCTTTCTACCCGTCGGTGCAGATGGAGAATCAGAAAGCAAATTTCAATTGCTCGCAGGCACAAATCGAGATCTGCAGAAAGCCGTTGCAGAGGGAACGTTTCGCGAAGACCTGCTGGCTCGCATCGATCTCTGGACGTTTCGACTTCCCGGACTTGCAGAACGTCGCGAAGACATCGAACCGAATCTGGACTATGAGCTGCAGCGAATCAGCGATACAACGGGACATCGCGTCAGCATGAGCAAAGAAGCCCGCACGTCATTTCTGTCGTGGGCAAAGTCTGCTGAGGCACGCTGGCCGGGGAACTTCCGTGACCTGAATGCCGCAGTCGTTCGCATGGTGACGTTGGCACAATCCGGGCGTATTAGTGTGACGGACGTTGAAGACGAGCGTCAGCGGCTGGCATCAAATTCACGTGCGCGGAATGAATCAAATCTCGACCTCAAATCAATCCTGACGCCAGACCAACTTGCTGGCATCGATCTGTTCGATCAAGTCCAACTGGCGGCCGTGGTAAAGATCTGCCGCGAATCCCGCACACTTTCCGACGCCGGTCGCCAACTATTTTCGGTCTCGCGTCTGTCAAAGAATTCCAATAACGATGCCGATCGATTGCGTAAATTCCTCGCCCGTTTCGGTCTTTCATGGAATGACCTGATGGCGGAATAGTGCGATTGTCACAGGGGCGACGACCTGCTTTTGTATCCGAAGCGACGAGGGGACTGGAGGCGGATGACTGTGTCGAGATCGTCGACCTCATTTGCTCGGCCCTTACCTGGTTCTATGGCCTTTGACTGCCAGTCGTCAGAGCTTTTGGGAACAGTGACGCCAACAATGCACTGTCAGGTTGCCTGGCGTATTCGCTGATCTCAAACATCTCGATGAACTCGATCTGTTTGGCGTTCGGGCTGCCGACACTGGCGATCAGTTCGTCCTGGAAACGAATCGCTCGCGGGCGAATGTGTTTTGCGAACCATTCCTGCGCCCATCTCTGCCGTTCTTCCTCATCTTCAGGGACGGTATTCAGTATGTCGCCTTCATAGGCAAGCCACTCGAACAATTGCGAGCTATGACAGGCAAGCATCGTGCTGATCGTTGGAAACTCAGCGGCGATGTTCAGGATGACATCGCAACGCAGCGGAGCGGGACGAGTGAAGAGATCGGGCATGTATGCCACGACCGGATCCTTGCGCAGTGCGGGCGTGTCCGGGACGATGAGTGGCACCGTCACCATATAGGAAGCATCCTGGACGCATTGTCCGACAACTCGGTGATCGGGATGGTAGTCGCACGGTCGATGAGTCAAAACCAGATCCGGCTGGAACTCGCGGATCTCACGAATGATTCGATCTCGAACTTCCAGCGTCGTTTGCAATCGACCATCGGGAAAGTCCCACGTCTCGTAAGCGGCACCGATGATGGCGCCGGCTGCCGCTGCTTCCTCGCGACGCATGCGGATCAGTTCCTGCGGCAATCGTTGATGGTGACCAGCAGAACCGTCGGTGACGGAGACCATCTTCACCACTCGGTCGAGCTGCCGATAGCGCGTTGCAAGGCCGCCGGCAGAATATTCCGCGTCGTCCGGATGTGCACCAAGAATCAAAAGTCGAGGTCGCTCGGTCATGTGACTGCTGTTCTGGATCATAGAAATCTGGTCAGGCCGGGGATTGCAATTTCTACCTTCGGTGCAGGCCCCCATTCATAGGCTTCGGGTGTCAGATCCTGTTGAGAATTCATGGCTTGTTCCCAGGTGATTTCCTGTCCTGTGTAGGACGCCATGCGACCCATGATCGCCAGCAGCGTGCTTTGGGCCATGTACTCGCCATTGTTCATCGGTTTGCCGGCTCGAATTCCGGCGAACAACTCGTCGTGTTCGACCTGATACATGTTTTTGACTTTCTCGTCGAACGTCCATTTCGTGTCCGTCTCGATCTCCAGCCTGCGTTCCGAGACTTCTGCTCTTCCTTTCGAACCCTGAACATAGCAACTGGAATCATTCTTACAGCCTGACTGCTGACGGCAGTTGCTGAAGAGCCTGGTGCCGTTCTCGTATTCATAAGTGACCGAGTGATGATCGTAGATATTTCCGTAGGCCTCGTCGGTCCGCGCCTGCCTGCCTCCCATACCGATCGCCTTGACCGGATATCCGCCCATGATCCAGGCTCCGACGTCAAGATAATGCACGTGCTGTTCGACGTTGAAATCTCCCGAGAGCCACGTGAAGTAGTACCAGTTCTTCATCTGCCAATGCATATCAGTCCACTCGTCCTTCCGCGGTTTCATCCAGATCGAACCGCGGTAGTCGTTCGCCATGATCGTGTGGATTTCTCCGATGGCATTGTTGTGCAGACGCGAAACGGTCTCTCGAAATCCGCCGTCGTACCTCAGGCAGAGTCCTGAAACCACCGAGAGATTTCGTCGCTTCGCCTCGGCACAACTTTGCAGAACCGAATGAACACCCGGAGCATCCACGGCGACCGGCTTCTCGGCAAAGACGTGTTTGCCAGCCTCGATGGCGGCCTTCAAATGCATCGGGCGAAAGTGCGGCGGTGTTGTCAGCAAGACGACATCGACATCGGTCGCCAGCACTTTTTGATAGGCATCAAAGCCAACGAATCGCTGGTCCTCAGGGACATCGATCCTGCCCGCAACTTCTTCAGTTTCCGAAAGCGTCTTCAGGCTCAATTGCAGCCGATCCTCGAACGCATCGCCCATGGCCACGAGCCGGACGTTTTCGTCTGCCTGCAAAGCCTGATTTGCCGCGCCTGTTCCTCGACCGCCGCAACCGATCAAGCCGACCCTGAGAACGTCGTCTCCGGCGGCATGAACTCGGGAAGCAAACGCCGTCATTGCCAGTCCCGTCGTGGCGGCAGTTGCCACGGTCTGTTTTACGAATTGGCGACGATTCGGCGAATGCGAAGCCAGATTCGCCATCGGGACATCTTTCGTCTTGTCGGTCATGGCTTGTCCTCTTGTTGGGTGTTGCGACTGAGTGGCCGTATTTCCAGATTCCGAAAATAGATCTCGTTCTTCTCGTTCTCCAATAGAATTCGGCCTGCTCTCGGAGACACGTCGTAGCATTCGTTCACGATTGTACCATTGATCCTGATCGTGATTCGGTCTGCGTCACAAATGCATTCGACTTTCGTCCATCCACCAAGTGGGCTCGTCACATCATCTGCACCGCGAGTGTCGAGTAGTTCCCTGAATCCCACTCCGTGTCCGGACCACCAAAACTGCTTGCCAGCAGATGGCGTCGGATCACCACCGCGGTGCCAGCGCGTGCGACCGTCCGCCGCTGTTCGAGTATCACTGGTGAGCTTCTGAGGAATGATCGTGCCGTCTTTGTCTTTGCCGTGAATGCAGATGATGTCACCTTCGCAGCCCTGGGCCAGCTGACATTCGATCGATGACATCCAGATACCTTGCGCGTTTCCGGGAGGACCTGTCGCATGCAACAGGATTCCGGAGTTCCTAACATACTTTGAGCCATCCGTGCGCTTACCCCATTTGTATTCGACCCTCAGGTGATAATCCTGATAAGCATCGACGGTGGCCAGGTATCCCATGCCACGACCTTCAATGTGAATCATGCCATCGGTCACACGGTAGTCTGTTTGGGGATCTTCCGCGCCTGTCGCCTGCAGCCACTTCGTGAATCCATCCAGGTCTTTGCCATTGAACGGTCGAAGAATTTCGCTCGTCGGAACGATGACATCCACGTGTTGCGTCGATTCTTTCTGCGCAACTTCCTGCGCACTACACGACGAATTCAGCCAGCAGACCACAAGCATCAACAGGCCGGCCGCTTTCCGGATTGGATGAATTTGTCTCACGCATGCACTCCACTGATGACCGTTTCCAGATACTCGCGCACCTGTCGAGCCAACGCGTCAATGCCATCTGCGTCTTTCGGACGCTCGACAATGGGCGCGAAGATGTTCTCGCAGCACAGTGGCATTTTGCGTCCCGTGAAGGCGACTGGGTGCAGAAGCCGATAATGGTCGATCTCGCCGAACCCCGGTCCGCAATCCTGATCTTTCGGCCAGTTTCGATGATCTTTCATGCAGAAGCTGTGAACGACGTCGGCACATTTTTGAATGTCCGGAATTGGATCGACGTCGTTGTAGTCCATGACGTTTCCTGCGTCGTAGTTGACTCGCACGCCTGCGTCGTCAACTTCACGAATGATCTCGGCACACGCTTCGCCTGTACCTGTCGATCCACCATGCTGCTTCACCACGATCAGCACTCCGTTGTCCCGAGCGATCGGTCCGAGTTGCTTGAATCGTTCGATCCAGAGTTTACGACCACCACCTTTCGTATGTCCGAATGTCAGAACCTGCCCGATGCCCGCCGCCGCTGCCTGTTTGATCCGTTGAGTCAGCACGCGAATCCCGTCATCTGCTTCCGGATAAACGGTCGAGAACATCATGACTGGCTCAAGGCCGAGGTCACGGCACTGCATAGCCAAATCCTTCGCCATCTCCGGCGATGCGTCGGTCGCCATGACGGGAATCCGCTCTCCGCCTTCCGTTTCCCGGTGCGTCGTTCCCCATGCGACTGACGAATAGCCCGCCGCCGCGATGCCCGTCAAAGCGCGATTGAGTGGAAACTCGGAATACGGCAACGTCATGCACGCGAGTTGAAACGATGTCCGCTCGGGTGTGGTTTCCTGCGCCGACGCCGCCAACGCATCGCCACGAAGCAAAGTGCTTCCCAATGCGCTGCCGATCATCGTGCGCAGGATGATTCGTCGGGAACAGGAGTCTGATGAACGCATAGTCAAAGCCTCGAAATTACTGTTTGAGCCACTTGTCATTCTGCATCCTCGCATCGAACTTAAAATGACTCGTTTGACCGAACTTATCATAAAGAAGCATTCGCTGAAACTAATTTGGAGGAGAAGCCTTGGAAAGACCTACGGACCCAGCGAATAGTTTTCGCGACGGAGGCGCTGGAACCGCGGCGAGATTCAAAGGTATCTTCTCCTGGCCAGGAAGGGTTCAGCGAGCCTGACCCACCTGATTCAGACGTCAATCACTGGGAAATGGCGATGCATTGCTACAACAGTCCTCAAAGTCCAGATCAAAAATAGGTGCATAGCCTGGGCGATTTGCTCTCGATGTAGCTGCTCCGGTCCGACACTACGGCACCCCTCCGGAATAATTACAGCGTTTCCAGTGTTTTATATGGTTTCTACGTTCTGAAATAGTTCAGGGAAAGCATGAAAACGCATGGTTGCGGGTGTTGGGAACAGCACGTTCGTCGCCCGCACTTTCAGCGGTTTTGAGGCCCGCACTGAGGGTGCGGGGATTTCGGGATGCAGGCCGCCCGGACTCGTCGCATGCGGTTTTTTTGTGCGGAGCGGGTGGTCGGTTTCGGTTGTTGTCAGACGCAGGGCTGCACAGCAAAGTGGCTGCGTCGCGAAGGGGCAGTTGGAGGCAGGCCTGAGTCGCCGTCCACGGAGGACGTGTGTCTGCGGTGCTGGCTCAACCCGGATTCACCAGACGGGGATGGAGAAGCCCGCCATTGGGGCTGCTGCCACAGAACGCTGGTCAGTGCGAGGGCCAGGGATGAGACACGTCGTCGGACCGCTGACAACTTCGGAACTTAATCCAAGTCCGAAGGGCGAGCAGGTTCTCGGGCGGAACCTTCAATGCAGATTCTGACGGGGCCAGAGCTGCCTGAGCCTGTTTCTGACGGGGAGCGACTATTCGTCTTTCATTGAATTCTTTTCTGTCAGAGAGTTCTTTGGGTGTAAAGATCCTGTGCATGGGATGTCCGGCCACCGCGGCGTGTTGGCTGCAGAAGTGATGCAGAGTAAGTCATGCCGGATTACAGACGCGGAATCAACGGTTTCTGGTCAGGCGACCACAACCGGTCCGGACTGGCAACAGCCGATGACGATCAGGAACAACAGAACTGCGAATGACCAAACGCTGGGCCGACAACCCGGCTCGCTGAAGAAACGTCGCAGAAGCCTCCAGGATGCTCTTCAGGGATCGAGGAATTGTCCCCATGATCAAAGTCCAGTGCAACGATTTCATTACGGAATGGCTGCGTTTCCCGCGACGCCGCGAGCAGCGAAATCGAACCGTATCGGTTCCTCGCGTTGCTGACGGATTGAGGTTGGCACCGACCGGAAAGGCTGACCAAAATTCCGAAATCGCTATCGACTCAGCCAACAACAGCAAACAGCCAGCGCGGGGGAAGTAAACGCAGAAGTAAACGCAGGAGTGTTAAATTCTTCGAAGGAAACAATCACAGGAAGGGGACATGCGAAGTAAACAAGAGCCTGTCCCAGTGCGGGCGTTCAACCTGATGAAAATGGAGGCGACGAACGTGCTGTTCCCATGGGGAATTGAATGGGAGTTCTTAAAGGGGAAAGCAATGTGTGTCGTTTCACGTTGAAGTCAAATCCCCACAAGTTCGCAGAGATTTTGGGCGTCACTTTTGGCCTCGGTGAGTGGTTGCGCAATATTTAACATTGCGCCGACTCAGACGGTGCTTTGTATTCGTGACAAGGACCAGCGGGAGTTCTTTCAACCGAAGTGGGGACTTAACGCCGGGGAATTCGATTTCCTGCAGGTGTTGATCGCCCGCAGGACATTCTTCGATGCGAATGTGAAATTCGTGGCGGGTCAAATGATCCTCGCAAAGGCGTCCGTGCTGGTCGATGGTCAACTTTTGTCGGGTGGCCTCGACAGTACTCGCGACACGGAATTCGACAGCGGCCTGCGTGATCAGGCGCTCAACGGGCCATTCGAAGTCCATTGCTAACTCGATGCACGACTTGCGCCTCAATCGGCAGATTCTGCAAGTACGACAGATCTAGCTACGTCAAAGCGAATTTCACCACCGTTTTTATCATTCGAACAAGACTCGGAAACGGCAACTGATATCGTCAAGGCTGCGACAACTGTCGTCGGAGTGACGTCTACATCGTAGGCTGGTTGACTCATTCGCCGACCGCCTGCAACTCAAACACGATCTTCGTTCACACTCGTGAACTGCGATCGAAAAGCCTCACACGGAGGCTATGAACGTTCGATGTGTCAGCCGCAATGTTCGGTCTCTTTCACCGGCATTTGCTTGCCTGTCAATACCGCATCAATCGCGTCCGCCGCGTAGGCGCGGCTCTTGTTGCCGAATTGCCCGCGATACCGAAGGACTCCGTCGGAATCGATCACCACTGTTGTCGTGGTCGTCGCGACCCCGAATATGTCTGCGACATTGCCGCTTTCGTTCAGTGCAATCGGCAGCATCAGTCCCTCTTTCTGGGCAAACTCCGCCACGTGCGCTGTGGTCTCACCAAAGCTTGCATCCACTGCGATCACGCCGACCTTGCCCTTGTACTGTCTCGCGAGTTGATCGAGGTCATGCTCAACATCCCGACAGCTATGGCAAAATGAACACCAAAAGGTCAGTGAGATCGTTCCGTCGGCCGTGATGGCAGTATCTCTCTGCAACTCGCTGAGTTTTCGAGTCTGACCAGCGATTGTCACTTCGAAATCGGGAACCTTGTCACCGATCTCAATAGCATCCGGGTGACGCACCGTAGTCGTCGGAGTAGGACGGACATGAGCGCCGTGTCGGTGTCCATGCGGTTCATGCGTTGGATGATCCGCAGTAGAATGCTCTCCATGAGCAACCGGTTGTTCAGCGATCACCGGTTTAGCGTCGGCTTGAGGTGAATCTCCCGCAGTCGCAGACCATTTTGCGGCATGCGTTTCGGATGCTGCTTCATCGGGCTTGCTTGAGGACACTGGAGTCGTTCTTGCGCAAGATACGAAAAATAACATGCCGAGAATTGTCAGTGCCGTCAATCTTCGCTGTACCATCACACTATCCCCCTGCTTTCGGTAATCGGATCAAACACGATCCGCGTATGATGGACGAACCCCTTGTCATGCACAATTGAAGACGTCTACACATGCCAGAAGCCCGGCTTTTTGAAAAAGCCGGGCTTTTCTCCGGTGCCTTCCTGGAGTGCGATGCGTTAGTGATGTCCACCACCGTGATGTCCGCCGCCGTGATGTCCGCCGCCGTGATGTCCACCGCCGTGATGTCCACCGCCGTGATGTCCACCGTAATGCCCGCCATGGCCACCGTAGTAACTTCGGCCGAAGCCAATACTGAGCCCGCCGCCATAACCGCTGTTATAGCCGATGCCGTAGCCATACGACGGCTGAACGTAAACAGACCGATACACCGGAGCGTACGAGTACTGCGGCACGGCATAAGAATAAACGGGCGCTGCATAGGCATAGCCACCACCATTACCGCATTGGTGATCTGCTTGAGCCGGTTGGTTCGCACCAAAAATCGCCAATCCTGTGGCAACCGCTGCCACGACCAGAAACTTTTTCATGATTCGACCTTTCAACACACTGAGGGAAATGACTCGCGCATCATGCGTACTCTCGAATCCATTCTGCGCCGACAGCAACCTTATGCAGGCGCTGTGCCGTTGACAGGCAGAATCTGCAGGTCCGCAGGAAATTCCAGTGATGCACGATTAAAACGGCAGTCCAGTGATTCTGGGTGGTTTCGGTGATTCCGAATTGTGTCGTCACATTCACAGCTTGTGTCGTCGAAGTGATTGCGAAACTCGGGCGTTAGCGCGGATGCGTCAGTAAAGTCATCGCGAACTCGGCAACGCCGCTAAGCATCTTGCGTCATCGATTCGGGGCAACACTCCAAAACCAAGGCCACAGCAGAGATTGGAATACCATTCTCTGCTGTGGCTGAATTGTTCATTGCCAGGTCGATGCGGCTGAACTTCGGGTGCTGATGATGCTTACCGTGTTTTGGACGCTCAGCACGTTGCTGTCATTGGGATTGCTCTTTGCCGATTACCGATATTTCGCACGGAAAGATGCAGCCCCGGCCGTTTAGCTTCTGGTGCGGCTGTTCGGGTTCACACGATGAACAATCTCACCAACAAATCAGACGCCGAACTGCGGACACTGCTACAGCAATCGCGGCAGACGCTCACAGCATTGTCTGAGAGGCTCACTTCCCGGCCTGACATGCAGAACGCGATTCGCCGTTTGATGCGTCCTGATGACATGCTGGAGACCTTCAGCGAACTGGCTGTCAAAGAACCAGACTTGATGCGACTTGTGTTGCAGGCGAGCGTGGCAGCGTTGGTGAATGTCAAGAGCGTGGAAGCGGTTGGGGCGGAAATGAAGCGGCGGGCGGTGAATGGAAATTGAACGATGGAAGTCGAAATCGCACATTCACCTGACCCCAAATCCGTCCTTTGTTATGATTCCGGCATGAGCAAGCAACGTAATCGACGAAAGTTTATCCGTGACGTCGCATCAGCCGGGGCGGCGATGATGCTGATCGGCTTGGATCAGATTTCGGCAGCCGATCATCAGCCCGGAGTCAAGTGGCCGATCGGGTGCTTCAACCGCCCGTGGACACCGTTTACGTACGATCAGGCGATCGACGGAATCAAGAATGCAGGTTTCGGTTTGACAGGTATTCTGGGTGACCACGTCGAGGAGCCCTTCACCGCGTCAGCGGCTACCCAGGTGTATCTGGATTCCCTGCGTGAGCGGATCAGAGAGTCTGGCTTGGAAGTCAATGTGGCCTGGCTCCGCACGAGGCACGATCTGCCGCTGACAGATGTGATCATGGATGCCCGAAAACAAGTGGATCACTCCAGTTTTATGGGTGTGAAATTCCTGCTGACGACGGGTGTGGATCAAGTTGAGAAGTACGAACACTTTTATCAGGTTATGGCTGATGTTGCCGCGTATGCAGCAGATCTGGGAATCAGGATTGTCATGAAGCCCCATGGTGGATGTTCTGCCACCGCGACTGAGATGCTCCACACCGTCGAGCAGGTGGGCCAT
>JAYSPO010000503.1:0-22421 GCA_043722015.1 Candidatus Kuenenia sp.
CGGAATTGAACCCCAGGCAGGGATGCTCTGCGGTCTTTTGCCATTCTTCGTGGGGTTTTGCGACGTCTCAAATTTGAAATTCCTTGATTCTATCCATTCCGATGCGTTCAACGGACAGCATTCTCTTTTTGTACTACTAAGGTTCAAAATCTTCGCGCGACGCGCAAATCCGGCAAGAAGGACCAGGGAACACTGATCGGCGCTGATCTTCACTGATGGTGCAATTGGCGTAGATTCGCGCAGATCAGCGGCGATTAGTGTTCCATGCGTTTGTCATTTTGGGTTGCGGGCGAAGTCCGCGCTGGGGACAAAGCCGTTAGCACTTCAGATTGGCTCGTACGATGCGGCGAGGCGTTGCCTGGCCTCTTCAGGGTTCATATTGAACAGAGTCCGACCGGAAGTGGTCCAGGCGTTGTTTTGCCATTGAAACACAGCGCAGGCGTCGCGGATGTTGGAGACCGCAGCGACTTCTTCCATATCACTGCCTTCGATCGCTTCAAACCGCAGGTTAATGGAAATCAGCAAATTCGGCTGCTTCGTCGTGCGATCACGGAGTAAAACGTGACCCTGCAGCCAGTCGCAATTCAGCCATCGTAAACCGCGTGGAAGTCCCGTGGACGATGCCAGTTCGAAGTACTGACGCTCAAGCGACTCACGATTTCGCTCAAATTGAAGTAACAGCTTGTCAGGATTCGCAGCCGTCGGAAGTAAAGATCGGCTTAGCAGTTGCAACAATTTGAGAACCACGACAGCTTCACTTTCCGGTCAGGCAATCTGGACACATCAGAGTTTCTCCAGCTTTCCATACCGGAACGCTGGCAGGAGATTGTAACGACAGTTCGGGTCATCGCGGATTTTAGAGTCGAATCGGATCTTCTGAAAATCCGAAAATCCTGATAACGACGATGAACTCGATTCTGCCAGGGTTTTAGGAAATCCTGCAAACGACAGTGATAGCGATGCTGCAGAATTTACTGCGGAATGCTGTGACTTCTTCCATGACTACATGATTATTTGTACACAACAATTTCCCCGGGGACATGAGATGAAAATCAAGTCAATTCGCAGTGGTGTCAGTCTTCTACTCTCGATGGCGATGCTGGTCGGCTCGCCATTGCTGGCGTCCGAAACCGTAGCAATCCGGTCGTCCGACTATTTGTTGGGACAGGAAGGCGTACTGGCTGGGAGCGTTCTCAATCAAAGCGGTCTGCCGGTTGCCGGTTTGCCAGTGCAGGTTCTGCACGGAGATCATGTCATCGCAACAGCAGTCAGTGACGAAAAGGGCCAATTCGCCGTGCAAGGGCTGCGAAACGGTTCACATACAGTGCAGCTGGGCGCCTCACGGCAGCCGGTACGATTCTGGAGTAACACGGCTGCTCCGCCAGCCGCTGTTTCCCGGATGGCGATCGTGGTCGATGAAGAAGTTGTACGCGGCCAATGCGGCGAAAGTTGCGGAGAAGGCTGTGGCGAGGGATTCGCCGGTGGACATCACAAAGCCTGGGGAACTGCGTTCGGAGTTCTTTTAATCGGCGGTGCCGTTGCCACCACGCTCGCATTGACGCTTGACGACAACGACAACGCAGTTGTCGCCAGTCCATAATCCAGCGACCTCAATAATTTCAAAAATCCCCGCACGCCGATTGTTATCAATCGGCGTTTTTTACTGCGCCGACGGAGGAATCCGGAAAACCGTTAAAACCTGACTCATCGTTACAGCCTGCAATGTCCGATATTTCAGAAAGATCAGTCCATCCTGTCTAATCAGGAGAATCGCGCCACGGGTCAAACTCGACAGGCGCCTCCTGCAAGATGCGTTGCGTGAAAGATTGGGAATTCACGCAGCGCAAATTCTGCTGTACGGATCGGATGGCTGTCTGGGGGGACTTTGAAAGCGAGTTTTTTCAAAGGAATGCGCCGGTGAAACGTCACGGCTTGCTAGCAGCAGGAATACTTGGGTCAGCGACCGCAGTTTGTCTGCTCTTAAATCGATACAACGGACTGTCCGCGTCTGAAGAAGAAGCACGTTCCTTCCGTCAGGCGCTCGACGGCACGGAAACAGCGGATGTGAATGACGTCGAGGACGGCTTTCGCATCAATTACTACGATGCCACATGGAACCGCGTCCTTCAGGATCTGGCGAAGCATAACGAGCTGACGCTGGTGATGGATAAAGTCCCGCCTGGCCGCTTCGCGAGGAAGGACAAGCGGAGCTACGATGTGGACGATGCGATTCGCATCCTCAACAGCGAACTTGAGTCGCAGGGTTATCGGCTGCTGCGGCAAAAACAGTTTCTGGTGGTGCTGAATCTGGACAAGGCACGTACAGAATACGCTCGTCCACGACTCGCGCAGGAACCAGAAGCGGTCGATGATCGATCTTCGTCCATGGACAAGCTGATCCGTTCGGCATCGGCGTCGAGAACAATCGACGATCACGTGGACGACAGTCAGGCAACACCGCTACTGGAACCGAACGTTGATCGGTTTCAGCCGGCACGAAAAAGATCACGCCCGACCAACGGCTTTGTGGTATCGCCACGCGCATTTCCGAGCCGTATACAGCCGACGGCGGAATCCGCCGATCAGGTTCCCACGCTGGATGGCTTCGGTACGCCCGTACGAGCCGTTTCACCGGAAAGTCAAGCCGTCTCTGACAAGCAGCCCGCCACGCCGGTTCAGGGTCCGGTGACGATGAAAGCGGTCGAACTCTCGAACGCAAATGCCGTCGACCTGACTCGAAAAATCTACCTCGCGTACGAGAAACAAACCGAGTTGCAGGAGCAGGGCATTGACGGGCTCCCGACGTTTTCCGTTTTTAGTCGTGCCGAAGATGGTGCGGCGAATAAAGGCGTGCCGCCGCTCTTCCGCATCGGCATCGATCGGCAAACCAACCGAGTACTGATTGAAGCTCCGGCAGCGCGAATGACTCAATTGCTGAAGCTGGTCACCATTCTCGATCAGCCTGCCGCCGTTGACGGTGGAGAGACCGTTAAAGTGGTGCAGAACAATGGCATCAAGGGGGAAACTGCGAAACAGTTGAGCGAACAGATTCATCAACTGGTCTCAATGTCTGATGAAACAGCACCAGATGCGGCTGGAAAGTCTCCACGACAGGATGCGACTGTTGAAGATCCGACCGACGTCGATGGAGATCCGGCAATCAATCTGCGCGGCGAAGTCAATATTCAGGCGATGCAGGATATTGGTGTCCTGATCCTGAAGGGCAATGAAGCGGATGTGGAAAAGGTGCAGGAGATTATTCGGCGACTGGAGAAAATGAGCGTCGGATCATTGCCGGCAATTCACGTACTGACGCTCGAAAACATCGACTCAGAAGCCTTTGCCATACTGTTGACCAGCGTTTACGAGCAACTGACGGAACTTCGTCAGCGAGGCGGCACGGCGCGGAAGACCGCCTCGTTCATTCCTGTCGTGCAGCCAAACGCAATCCTGATTATTTCGTCTGAGATCGAACGAACTTCGATCCTGGAACTGGCGAAGGAACTCGATCAACCGCTTGCCCCGGATTTTGAATTTGAAGTGTTCGCATTGAAGAGTGCGATTGCTTCTCAAGTGGTGACAGCGCTCACAACGTTTTACGCGGAACGTCCGGGACTGGGAACAAATGTCCGGGCGATTGCTGACGTGCGTACAAACTCAGTGATCGTTCAGGGACGGCCGAGCGAATTGGCGGAAGTGAAGACCCTCATCGAAGGCATCGACAAAGATTCACCGGGCGCAGTGAATCGGCTGCAGGTTATTAAGCTGAAGAATGCCGTGGCCTCCGAATTGAGCGCTACCATTTCGCAGGCGATTCAGGCCGTCATCAATCCGCCACAGCAGACCACCGCAACTGGTCAGGCTGGTGCAGGCGGTGCTGGCGGGCAGACTCAGGGTTCACAGGAGCTGCGAACCAGCAAGTCCGTGGCACTGGAGTTTCTGACGACGACGGGCGGAGTCCGCGATCTGATTCGTTCAGGGATTCTGGCCGACGTCCGCGTGAACTTTGATGCGCGTTCGAATAGTCTGCTGGTGACCGCCCCGGAATCCAGCATGAATCTGATGGAGGCATTGATCGAGGCCCTGGATCAGTCGCCAGGAGCAACCTCAGAAATCAAAGTGTTCACCCTGGCAAACGCAGACGCCCAGCAGTCGGTCGATACTCTGACGGCAATGTTTGAGAACACGAATCAGCAGCAACAGCTCGGGATTCAGCTGGCGGGAACTGAGGGTTCATCGAGCAGCCTCATTCCACTGCGTTTTTCGCCGGACCTTCGCACAAACTCCGTGCTGGCAATCGGCAGTGCAGAATCATTGAGTGTGGTTGAAGCCATCCTGCTGCGACTGGACGCGAGTGCCACAGAAAACACAAGTCAGCAAATGGTCACCGTCATCCCGCTGCGAAACGCTCCGGCAGAACAGGTTGCGGCATCCATACTGGATTATTTGACGCAGCAGCAGGCACTCTGGCAGAGCGGCTCAGATCTGTTCAGCAACGTCGAGCGCATTCGCAAGGAAGTCGTGGTTACAGCCGACCTGAACAGCAACTCTCTGATTGTCGGTGCGTCACCTCAATATTTCGATACCGTCGTCCAGGTCATCGAAGCGCTTGATGCTCAGCCACCTGAAGTCGTCATCCAGGCTTTGCTGGTAGAAGTGACTCTGGATTCGACAGACGAGTTTGGCATCGAATTGGGCCTGCAGGATCCTCTGCTGTTGGCTCGCAGCTTAACCTCATCGACGACAGGTGGCACGACTGGTGGAACCACTTCGACGTCGCTGACGCCTGGGTTGAATTTTAACACGACTGGTCCTCTGGGAAACAACAGCGGAACGGGTACCTTCCCTGGCGATGTTGCGACACAGGGCTTGAGTAACTTTTCGCTTGGACGAAACAACAGCGATGCAGGTTTTGGCGGCTTCATCTTTTCGGCTCAGTCGGATGCAGTGAGCGTATTGCTGCGAGCACTGGCAGCACGTCGGACGGTCCAGATACTGAGTCGTCCTCAGGTTCGAGCAACTCACAATAATGAAGCGTTCGTCACTGTGGGAAAAAGCGTCCCGCTGAGCACGGGCCTTTCACAGACCAACAACAGCACGGTTTCAGGCGTGACATACCAACAGGTGGGTATTACGCTCCGTGTGACGCCTCGCATCACACCAACCGGCATGATTGCCATGAACGTGTTTGCCGACAAGAGTTCCCTTGATCCGGTCGGTGTACCGATCAATGGCGCCACATCCCCTTCCATCAGTCAGTCACAGGCTCAGACGACGGTCAATGTGCCCAACGGGCAGACAATCGTCATCGGAGGGATGATTACTAAATCTGATGGAACTGATGAACGAAAGGTGCCCTGGCTGGGCGACTTGCCTGTAGTCGGCAGAGCTTTTCGGTATGACAAGACAAGGACACAGCGTACGGAACTGCTGATCTTTCTGACCCCACGGATCGTGTTGAGTGACATCGATTCGGAACTGATCAAACAGGTGGAAGCAGAACGTCTGCACTTCATCGAATCGGACGCCGAGGAAGTTCATGGTCCGCTTTACAGTGTGCCACGATCGACCGAGCATCCACTCTGGAAACCGGAGGAAGGCACCTATCTGACTCCTGATATGAAGATCGATGAAATGCTGGAGCCAGATCCGAACGTGCCGTAGTGCAGGGTGGGACCAGCGTGTAAAACGCGCCCCCGCCGCATCAGCCATCACGAGCCAGCGGTCTGTTAATATAATAAGCGGAACGGCGCTAGCCGCCGGTAAATGTCTGAAAACAACCCAACGCGGGCTTCGCCCGCAACCCAAAGTAGCCATCACGCTCCGCCGTGATGAGCATTTGTCAATCGACATTCATCAACCATGAAAGAATTCCACGATCTGCACCTGGACGGGTTGAAGGACAATCAGCGCGGGCTCCCCATCCATGTGGCCCGATTCAAGGCTCGTCACGGCGGAGCGTGACGGCTACTTTTTGATTTTGCCCTTACCGAGTCAGAACCTTGGTGAGAGCGAAGTTTATGCACGAGAACAACCTCTACAAATCGCTGCTTGAAAATCTTCGGGGAGCAACAGGAATTCAACTCTAAGTAGTACGAAAACACCGGTGGCTAGCGCCATTCCGCTCACTTTTTGATTAAATCAACACGCCGCTCGCATCCGGGATTTACATTATGAAAGATTCACCCTGCTATCGCCCAGCTGTTGCCATCCTGATGATGGTGATGTTCTCTGGTTGCGCATCTTCAACAGCACTGATTCGTGATCCGGCGCTACTCGTGAAAGATCCCGGAAGCCTTGTTGGCCATCCGCGAATCGAAAAGAACGTCGCGCGTGTGGTGGCACTTTGGGAGCCTACCACCGGTAAAGGCATCGACGATAAGAACGCACGTGGTTTCGGCGGTCAGATCCTGTTTTTCGGCTCTGGCTGCGAAACAGGGGCGCGTGTCCATGGCACCGTGAACATCTACGAATATGACAACTACGACGCAAATTCAGATGAAGATCCGGAATTGCTGCATACGTTTGCGTTTGATCCGGATGCGTGGGAGGTTCATCGGGGGGCTGGGACGTTTGGCCATTCGTACAGCGTCTTTATTCCGTATATGAAACACCATAAAGATCAGGTTCACTGCGGCCTGAAAGTGGAACTCATAATGGATGACGGCCGCAAGATTTCGACCAGCACGACAGAAGTGTTACTGCAGGGCAGGCGCGGGAGATCAGAGACGAGCGAGTCAACTCGCGGGTTCGTGCGACAAACTCAGATCCGTTCGTATCCTGAAGCACTATCGGGCAAAGTACCCGGCGGTGAAACTTCGTCAGAACCTCGCACATTGAATACGCTCAGCATCCCCCTGCCAAAACGCTGAAGCGTGATGGCTGACGTCCGAATGTTGATAGTCCGCGCGGTCGTTAGTGCGGCAATTGGCGAGCGGCATGCGTCAGCTTGCCGGTACAAAAACGAGATACCGGAGGGCTCACGCCGCGCCGCTCGCCGGACTCATTTCCGACTACGTGGAGTAGAATCCAGAGCTCAAGTCAATACAGACAGTCAGCGACCAATGGGTCTTCGTCCGTTACCACTGTCTGTTCTGTACAGGGCCCGAAATTCGAGGCCGTGATCATGCTGCGACCCACGGCACCGGTCCAGTAGATAGCAGACTTCTGCAGTGGCGGCGATCGACGATCCGTCACGACCATCGCGTTCAGCGTGATGTCTCTGCAATTTTCGAGACGTATGCCGTACGGAGCGGAGTCGAGAATCTGGTTACTGCTGATAATCAGATTACGGCAGTCAAACAGTTCCAGCAATGCCTCCCGCTGAAGTTCAGGTGCGGTCGGAAACAGGTGACGACCGCTCTGGCAATCCTGTAGGACGTTGCCCGTGAAAACAGAATCACGGCAGCTTCTTAGCGTAACTCCTGTGCAGAGTTCTTTTTCGACGCCGTAGTCCGCGTTGTGGCCGAAGCTGTTGTTGCCGACCACCATCTGAGAACAGTCTTCCATCAGCAGATTTCGGTTGTGTCCGGAATACACGGTATTGCCGGTGATGGTGACTCCCTGTGCCGACGAGATGTGGATATTGTTCCATTGGCTGCCAATCAGGTTTCCACTGATGGCGATCATGCCGACTTTCGCGTTGGGTTCCTGCGGTTGACCAATCATGCGGATATTGGCTCCGTTGGGACTGTATGTTGCCTGGATGGTGTTACTGCAGATCGTGGCTTCGCGAATGCTGCCTTCACTTGCATCCAGCCAGATTTCAGCCGTTGGAACTCCGTCTGCATCTACAACCTTGTGAATGTCGTTGTTGTTGTACTCGATGTCATTGCCCGTGATCTGCAGGTTACGGATCTCACTGCGTTCAATCCGAATTCCACCAAGCCGACAGTAGCTGATGTGGGATGCACTGATGATCGTCTGATGCAGGTTGACGCCGTCCAGAAAGATGCCCACGCCCAGGTTGTGATAAATGTGACAATGACTGATCAGGACGTTGCGGGCGCGCCCTGTGATCCGAATTCCATGACGCAGCTTGCGCAGCAGGACACCCGTGATGACGGGCTGCATGACGCCTTCGATCTGTACACCATCGGCCTCGGCATGCAGACCAACGATTTCCAGCTGGCTGATCATCGGCATGCGTTCATGAGTCCATTCGGAGTCACGAAATGTCGTTGGGTCAGCCGACGCTGCGTGTGTACCGATAAACGAAAATGCCGGCCCTCGGCCTTCCATCAGAATGCGGCAGGTTCCGCCTTCACCGCGGATTGATGTCCGCCCCGTCGTGGCGAGTCTGATGATGATGGGCTGCGTGATGCGATAGTCACCTCGCGGGATGGTCAATTCACCGACGCCTTCATCGATCGCATGCTGAAGTGCCGCGGTGTCGTCTGTGACTCCGTCTCCGGTGGCTCCAAAATCGCTCGCCTGTGTCATGACGAAGTTTACTCCAGGGCTGCATGCGGACAATGACCAGAACTCAGTCCAAACAACAAAATGAGCCCGCAACGTTACTGAAGAAGGAAAGTTCTTCAGCAGCGTCACAGGCTCGATTGGATCCATGAAGACAATAATACGATGTCAACGTACCGTCGTGACTTCCAGCAGATTTTCGATGCGATGTTTTGGATACATGCTCCGCGCGGCCGAAGTTGCCACTTGCTTGCCGTGCCAAGAATCGGCGCGACCTGTCAGAACAACCGACTCAAAGCCAACATCGACGCAGAGATCACGCACCACAACACTCGCTAACTGTTGGATCAAATCCATACAGCGGTCGGTTTCAGGACTTGTCCTGGGCTGTAGTCGCATTTTTTCTCCTCCGTGAAAATCGTGCAATGTAAAAAAACTGCAGATCGCGTAAGCGTGATTGCAGATGTCTGAAGGTTACCGAGCAAAAATCACTTTGTGCAGTGCAACTCTTCAAGTTTTGAAACTTATTCCCGTGTACCCGTCGGCCTTTCTCTAAAATTCGGGCAATTGGGTAAAGTGGGATGGCCTCGTGGCGCGGAAAGAACCCAAGAGTCATGAAGCCGAAGAATTCAACAAACTCCGATACATCGCATCATGAGCCTCGACCATCTGCTCGACCTTGTGCTGAGTCGCGATGCGATCACGTGCATTCTGGCCGAGTCGATCCGCGAGTGCGGCATCCGACAGCACCTTTGCTGACAGCTTCGTCAGGTCTGAACTTTTACCTACAGGAAAGAGCAGCCCGGTTTCGCCGTCGGTGATGAGTTCGCGATTCGGGGGGATGTCGCTGGCGATGCACGGCAGTCCAAGTGACATCGCTTCCATCAGACTGTTGGACATGCCTTCGAAATCGCTGCCCAGGACGAACACATCAAACGCTGCCATCAACGCCGAGGCATCTTCACGGTGTCCTGCGAACACCACGAGCTCGCGGCAACCGAAGCTCGCCGCCAGCTCTGAAAGCGCATCGCGTTCCGGACCGGAACCGATGAGCACCAGCTGAGCATTGTTAACCAGTTGATGCAACCAGTGAAACGCCCAGATCACATCGTGCAGCCGCTTCTGAGGTGCCAGACGTCCCACAAACCCGACAACCCGATGTTCATTTGCCAGCCCCAGAATCTCTCTGGCTTGTTGCCTTGAATAGCGAGGTTCGGTCATTGGCAGTGCGTTTGGAATAACGGTGATGAGTTCACGGGGGACACCAACGCCGGCGTAGAAGTCGGCGACACTGTTCGAATTCGCTGTCATCGCATGCGTACGTGGAATCTGACGTCGATCAAGACTCAACTGCCAGCCGCTCTTCCAGCTATCGACACAGCGTTCGGAGACAACAATTTTTGCCGTTGATGGTGTAACGCCAGGCAGCCGCACGTAGGAGTTTGCAGCGAATAAAAACGATTGCACAATGTCAGGCTGAAAAGACCGCAGTTCCTGACGCAGCTGATACAAGGTCAATGGATCCAGACGGAATCGCTTCCCCAGGACGCGCACATCAATTCCGGCGTCTGTCAAAGACTTCAAATACGGCCCGCCGCGCTGTAACGCGATCACACGCACAGCATACGTCTCACGCGGCAAACTGGTCGCCAGCAGGGTGAGCTGTCGTTCCGCACCTGACTGGTCGAGAGTTGGAATGACGTAGGCAATTCGGATCAATGGCGGAACTCAAATAAAGTTTCAGGTTTGCCGAGGTGGCGTGATTCACTCAGCGATGTGCAGAATATCCGATTCGTCGCACGCATTATACTCCGCGCGGTTATGGGTGAGACAATCGGCGAGCGGCATGCGTCAGCTTGCCGGTACAAGAACGCGGTACCGGAGGGCTCACGCCGCTCCGCTCGCCGGACTCATTTACGACCGCGCGGAGTATAAACGACCGAACGGCAATTCTCGACGTCTCACTCATGGCCTGCTCAAGTGTATCGTGGCGGTCGTGCAGCGGTGAAGCACCCTGGAAGAGTTCTTGAATCGAATTGCAAACATCGCAAAGATCGTCGAGACTGACCACACGGATGCTGTCTCAGAACGTGGTCAAGAGCTTGAAAGTCGCGATTATGAATTATTCTTCAGCCTTTCTCCCGGCAATCATGCTTATGGTGATCGTATTTCCCGCCGGGATCCGGAAGTCACATGGCGACGATTTGAAACTGGAACTGCGATCGCAGCGTCGTGCGGATGGCAGCGACGCCTGGACAAGAGCCACTGCACAACAGGCATGGGCGGCGGCGGAAACTGCGATTATCGTCTGTGACGTATGGGACAAACATCACTGCCTCAACGCCGTGCGCCGGCTGGAAGAATTTGCTCCCCGCATGAACGAAGTCCTCAAACAAGCCCGTCACTCGGGTGCCACGGTAATTCATTCGCCGAGCGATTGTATGCCTGCCTACGCAGAACATCCGGCGCGGCTGCGAGCGATCAGCGTTCCGCATGACGAATCGCCGCCGAAGGATATTGCCGACTGGTGTTCTCAGATTCCGACCGAAGAACTGGCAGAGTATCCGATTGATCAATCGGACGGCGGCGAAGATGATGATCCGGCGGAACACGCGAAATGGGTGGCCGAGCTGACCGCGCTTGGCCGCAACCCTGGCATGCCATGGAAGATGCAGTCGCCGCTCATCGAGATAGATGGAGATCAGGACTACATCAGCGACAAAGGCGACGAAGTCTGGAACATCCTGCAATCGCGAGGCATCAAAAATGTGATCCTTGTCGGCGTGCATACGAATATGTGCGTACTTGGGCGACCATTCGGGCTGCGACAGATGGTTCGCAGCGGAAAAAACGTCGTGCTGATGCGTGACATGACTGACTGCATGTACAACCCAAAACGCTGGCCGTTTGTTGATCACTTCACGGGAAATGACCTGATTGTCTCGCACGTCGAACGTTATGTGTGCCCGACGATTACAAGCGATCAGATTCTGGGCGGCCAGCCGTTTCGCTCGAAATACGACGCTCGAACCGAGCGCGATGTGATCAGTATTCCAGTGGCCGATGTCAATGACGCGACATATCAGAATCAATGGACAACGGCACTACTGGACAAATCATGGAAAGAAGCGACTCAAGGCAAGATCCAGCAGCACGGTGGAGTCGTCTGGTTGCGATGTACAATTCGCCTGCCCACGAGGCGGATTGGAGTTGGAGACAAGGCTTTTTTCGGATTATTTGTGTCAGAACGGTCCAGCGGACTGACTGCGTGGATGAACGGTACGCCTCTTGTGCATGATGCCTCGGCCCCGCACTTTTTACAGGTCCCTAAAAAAACCATTTTGGCGGATGACATTAACCTGCTCGTGATTCGTTCGGAGTTCGACACTGAAGAAAATCATCTGCCAATGCCTGAAGGCATGCTCTTTTTACCACCCGGCGGAAAGATATTCTCGCTCAGTGGTCGCTGGCAATTTCGCATCGGTGACGATCCCGCCTGGTCGAACATTCCGCTGCCCGCAAAATTTGGCATCGGATCTGATGTCCTGTTTGAGCCACGCTGACGAGATTCAAACACGGCAATAAGGATTTCTGCAGAAAGGTGGACGGCAATAACCCAGCGCGGGCTTCGCCCGCAACCCAAAGTAGCCATTACGCTCCGTCGTGATGAGCATTTGTCAATCGACATTCATCAACCAGGACATAGTTCCACGATCAGCACCGTTGCAGGGGCTGCAGGACAATCAGTGTGGGAGATCCATTCATCGGGCCCAGTTCCAGGCTCGTCACGGCGGAGCGTGACGGCTACTTTGCGATTTGCCCGTTGCCGAGCCAGAACCCAGGTGAGGGCGAAGTTGATGCACAAGAACAACCTCTACAAGCTGCCGCCTGAAAATCTTCGCGGAACAACGAGAATTCAAGTGTTGGTAGTATGAACACCGTGAGATTGATTTTTCTACCGCACATTTTTTTGCCGGAAAGCTGACTTTGTCGTTTTTCTCTACACTTAGTGAAAATGATCCCACATGACGACTCGATTCTCGACTACCATCTTACTGTCATGTTTGATTTCGGTCACCGTAACAGCGGACGACGTCAAACGACCAAATATCCTGTTCATCATCGTCGATGATCAGTCGCCGTTCGATCTGAAGGTCTACAATCCGCAGTCGTCCCTGCAGACTCCGACGCTGGAACGCCTGGCGGCGGAAGGCATGGTGTTTGACGGGGCCTATCAGATGGGTTCGTTCAGCGGAGCCGTGTGTACTCCGTCGCGGCACATGGTGATGTGCGGACGAACGGTCTGGCACCTGCCGATTTCTCCCGGAGCGAAAAAGAATAATCGTTGCCCCGAACATCTGGAATTGCAGACGATTCCCGCAGTTTTCAACCGAGCCGGTTACGCTACGATGCGGACCTGCAAGATGGGCAACAGCTACGAAGCCGCAAATAAACAGTTCACGGTTCGCAGGGACGCCACAAAACGTGGTGGTGATGACGAAACCGGCAGCGCGTGGCATGCGGATCAGGTACTGAACTACCTGCAGGATCGCGAGTCCCGAAAAGACACTGATCCGTTTCTGATCCACTTCGGGTTTTCGCATCCGCACGACACACGCGACGGCAAACCGGATTTGCTGGCGAAGTACGGAGCTGTGAATCACACAGACAAAGAGAATTTTCCGCCCGTAAGTCCGAGGGCTCCGGCGCTGCCTGTCAATTATCTGCCGAAGCATCCGTTTCATCATGGACATCCGGGTCTGCGGGATGAAGTCGCGGTGAGCGGAGTTTGGGAGAATCGCGATGAACGCACCATTCGCAATGAACTTGGCCGTGAGTTTGCCTGCAGCGAAAACATCGACATTCAAATTGATCGCGTGCTCAGGAAACTGGAAGCCATGGGAGAACTCGACAACACCTATATCTTTTATACGGCAGACCATGGCATGGCGATCGGGCGTCATGGTCTGCAGGGAAAGCAGAATCTGTACCAGCACACATGGCGAACGCCGCTCATTGTCAAAGGCCCGGGAATCAAGGCCGGAACCCGCGTCGAAGGCAACGTCTATCTGCTTGATATGCTGGCCACACTGTGTGACCTGACCAGCGTGCCGGCACCAGAGACCAGCGAAGGCACCAGTTTCGAATCCGTGCTGCTGGGAACACAGCAAACCGTGCGCGATGTCATGTACGGCGTCTACAACGGTGGCACAAAGCCCGGCATGCGGTGCGTCAAGCAGGGCGACTGGAAGTTGATCAAGTATGATGTGCTCGACGGTAAAGTCCGTGAAACGCAGCTTTTTAATCTGAAAGAGAACCCTGAAGAATTCCTCGCCGAACACCATGATCTGGCCGTCACGGAGTTGTCTCATGCCAAGCCAGAGGCCCATCAACTGAATCTGGCAAGTGATCCCAGGTACGCAGACAAGCTCGCTGAAATGGAATCGCTGCTTTTGTCTGAAATGCGTCGGCTGCATGATCCCTGGAGACTCTGGAATCAGCCTGATGATGGATTGTCTGCGCCGTAGCTTGACTCTCCGAGTCGAGTTTTCTTTGTACCTTGGACATTCATGTCCGAGATCTCACCAGTAAAACTTTCCATTGTCGCAGGATACGCCTGCAGTTTGATGATCCACGTCACGTATTCCTGGCCACACGACGGACATGAATGTCCATCCTACATAAGAATTGACTATGACATTTCGATGCCAGTTCCTCGCTGCCTTCACCTCGCTGACACTGATTCAGTCGCAGCCTCACACACTCAATGCCGCTGAGTTGCGAATTCCCGCGTTTACGGCTTACATGCTCCCCGATCCGGAGTCGGCACGTAATTCCGAATCACACGGCGTCACGAAATGGACCGATGCGACTCAATCCGTCAACTGGTATGGCAAGTTCAGCTGGACCGGCGAGTTGACGGTCAAAATTCAGCTTCGACTGCCCGAGGGATCGACTTCAAAATTGCGACTGACGGTTGACGGCACGTCTCAGGAGACCACCGTCACCGGCGCGGGCAGCGAAAAAGTCGTCACGGCTGATTTTGGCACATTCACGATCGCAGCGGCTGGCCATCGACGATTTCAACTGGAATCACTCAACGAGAAAGCGAAGCCCGCCGGAGACATCGACGCGCTCATGCTCGACGGTCCGGCGACTGCAGGCGTACATTTCAATCTGAAAGAACGCCGCAACGCCGCCTCGGTTCACCTCGCGTATCCGGTGGCAGATGGCACTGAGGTCGAAGCGTTCTATTGTGAAGTCACGGCCGTCGAAGATCCGACGACGACGTTTTACATGGCCTGCGGATGGCATCGAGGCTACTTTGGGATGCAGGTCAACAGTCCCACGGAACGCCGCATTATTTTCAGCGTCTGGGACAGCGGCAACGAAGGCGTCGATCGTAAGAAAGTGGCGGATGAAAACCGAGTCAGATTACTCGGCAAAGGTGAAGGTGTTTACTCAGGCGATTTCGGTAACGAAGGCACCGGTGGCCACAGCCATCTGAAGTATTTCTGGAAGACCGGCGAGAAGCAGCGCTTTGTCGTCACGGCGATCCCGACGGACAAGACGCACACGGATTGTTCGGGCTACTGGTTTCATCCGGAACAAAAGAAATGGATGCTGATCTCATCGTGGCACGCCCCCAAAGAAGGTGGACGACTCAAAGGATTGCATAGCTTCAGCGAAAACTTCGGTGGCCAAAACGGTCATCTGCTGCGAAAAGCACTGTACGGCAATCAATGGATTCGCACTCCGGATGGACAATGGAAAGAACTCATCACCGCCCGCTTCAGCCATGACCCCACCGGTCGCGAGGATCGGTTCGATCGATTCATGGGATTGGAAAACGGGGAATTTTTTCTTAGTCACGGCGGCTTCCTTGATGGCTATACGGAATACGGCACTCCCTTCGAACGTCCTGCCACAACACAGCCTCCTCAGGATCTGGAATTGCCTACCGTTCAACAGAAGTAATACGTCGCCACCCGGCAAATGAGTCCGGCGAGCGGAGCGGCGTCAGCCCTCCGGTACCTCGTTTGTGTACCGGCAAACTCACGCATGCCGCTCGCCAATTGTCACATGCATGAGCGCGCGGAGTATAGCTCGTCGCTCCGCAATAAATCTCGGAAAAAATCCTGAATACCTTGATTCAGGCGACGTAAACAGGAAAGCAAGTCATGGAAAACGTGTTTCCGAGCGGTCCGCGCGTTTCGACGGCAGACGAAGCCTGCTATCCTGCGTACTGCCCACTGTCGGCACCTTGTGCTTCATCGCTTTCACTTCAAGTCCCTTATTCCATGTCGAACGAACCCCAGGGTGACTCATTGCCAGTTCAGGCAATCGAAACTCCTGCCGAAGACACAATTCCGCTGGATAGGTTTTTGAAACTGGCCAATGTTGTGCCGTCAGGGGGCGCGGCAAAGCACCTGGTCCAGTCAGGGGCGGTTCAGGTGAACGGCGCTGTGGAAACACGTCGAGGCCGAAAGCTGCGTCCAGGAGATCTGGTCGAAGTGCATGGAGAGCAGTTTGTCATCGAATCTGACGGTCTGTGATTCAGATGAGGAACCGGCATTCATGACCAGTACAAATGATAACCCCGATGAGCGCTTGCTGGATTCTCTGGATGACGATCTGGTATACCTGCCGCAGGATGAATCCGCGCCTCATCAATACGCAACCCCGATTTCTGCTGATCGCGAAATTTATCGCGGTCAGCGCGCCGCATATCAGGCGCACAAACGCAAACAATTCCGCACGTCGGTGATCCTGTTTGTACTGACACTGTGCAGTACGTTTCTGGTTCAATCCAATTACGTTCCGCTTCGCTGGGTCGCGACACTTGTTTCATCGGATGCAAGAGACTACGAGGAAAATGAGATTCTGAAGCGTGCGCTGTGGATGAACAAGCCACCGCAGTCTTTGAGATCAGAACAGTGGGAAAATGTCCTTTCAGGTCTGATGTATGCCATCCCGTTAATGACAATTTTGTTCTGTCATGAAATGGGCCATTATCTGCAATCGGTGCGCCATCGGGTCCCGGCATCGTTTCCCTACTTCATTCCGCTGCCGCTTCCGCCGCTGGGCACGATGGGGGCTGTCATTCTGCAGGGACGAGGCGTGGCAACCCGCAGGCAGATGTTCGACATTGCAGTGTCCGGCCCGATCGCCGGCCTTGTGGTCACGATTCCGGTTCTGCTGCTGGGCATCTATCGGTCAGGTTACGAAAAAGTCACGCTGAGTGGAGGGCTGGAGTTCGGTGAACCACTCCTGCTCCAATGGATCATCCATTGGATTCATGGGCCCGGTTTGCCCGGCGAATCATTTATGATCACGACCCTTGGACTGGCAGGCTGGGTCGGAGTCTTCATTACAGCGATGAATCTGCTGCCGGTCGGCCAACTGGATGGCGGCCATATTCTCTACACCCTGATCGGGCGCAAGGCGCACGCCGTAGCGTTTCTGGTCATCGCAGCCGGTGTGGCTATGATGTTCATTCAGGGAACTTACACCTTCAGCCTGCTGTTTGTTTTACTGATGCTCACTGGATTGCGTCATCCGCCAACTGCAAATGATTCCGAACCGCTCGGCAAAGGCCGAACGGTGCTTGGCTGGCTGACTCTGTCGTTCCTCATCATCGGCTTCACGCCAACGCCGATTTCCGAGGCCGATCGCGGCGATGCCGCCGCTCCGGCTGAGCAGGCAGAGCCGGTTGCTGCCGATTATGAGGCAGCGGCTATGTGAATCTCGTCGTGGTGGCCAAGAGTCACCTTTGACGGCATCACGACGCTGTGCCCGGAGAATCTCAGTCGGCGGAGCGACTGAGCTACGTAGGCGACGTCGCTCCGCCGACTCGCATTCCTGTCAGCGCCTGTTCCCACACAACCTCCGTTGTTAAAGGCCGCAAGGGAAGTTTTCGCCACCCTATGCATCGCCACTGAGATTACGATACAGTCTGCGGAGGGCTTCGCTTTCAATCTGGCGAACGCGTTCACGAGTCAGCCCGAGCGATTCGCCGATTTCTTTCAGCGTCAGTGGTTCACTGTCATCCAGACCAAATCGCATCCGCAGAATCGTGGCTTCACGGGGATCCATTTCATCCAGCAGGCGCGAGACATGCGTCAGATTGTCGTTGTTGATCAGTTCATCTTCAGGACCCCGCACTCGATCATCCGGAATGATATCGCCCAGACTCATTCCGGACTCTTCCTGTTCTGACTGCGGCGACGCGTTGTACAGGGTGATTGCCTTCTTCACGATTCGGAGTTTCTTCTTTGGAATCCCTAACTCTTTTGCGATGTCTTCTGCTGTGGGCGTGCAATTGAGTTCTTCCGTCAGCTTCGCCGATGCGCGTCGCCACTTGGAGAGCAGTTCCACCATGTACGCCGGGATCCGAATCGTCTTGGCGGAATTGACGAGCGCGCGTTTGATGGATTGCTTGATCCAATAACTGGCATACGTGCTGAAACGCGTATTCATGTTCGGATCAAAGCCTTCAACCGCGCGCAGCAGGCCAAGGTTGCCCTCTTCGATCAGGTCCTGTAGCGGCAACCCCTTCCCGGAATATCCTCGGGCAATGTTCACCACCAGACGCAGGTTTGCCCGCACCATGCGGTCTCGAGCGGCCCCGTCACCGTCAGAAATGCGGTTTGCGAGTTCTTTCTCGTCGTTTGCGGTCAGCAGGGCGGTTTCATTAATTTCCTTGAGATAGGTTTCCAGCGGTGTCTGGAGCCTTGAGGAAGGTACGATGGATCGCTTCTGTCGAGTTGTCTGGGTCATGCTTGTCAGCCTGCGGAAGGAACCGAAATGAATCCACTCCTTATATCGGAGGCAATTCCCGCCGCATTGACGCAGAGACGCGCAGATTCTGCCTGTCTCTTCGGATCGTTTTCCCACGCCACACTGAGCGGCATATTCGCAACAACCGGAAGACTCGGGCCGCACCGAATTTCCGTCGTGGCGAGGAACGGTTACACTACGGCTGCGATCCGCACAACCGGTGCCTCAACGTCAACGCAAGAACCCCCTACAAAACAGGTAGCGGAATTCGCAAGAATTCAGAAATTGGGCTGAATTCTTGCGAATCCAGCTGCGAAGAGCGGTCTTGTTAAAGGTTCTAAGACTGAGTCATGTCATCAGATTTAACACTGGTCATGGGAAAAGTTTTTCTCGTCGGCGCCGGGCCGGGCGATCCGGGACTCATTACCGTCCGCGGTGCGGAATGTCTTGCGTTGGCGGACCTTGTGCTTTACGACGGACTGGTGAATCCTCTATTGCTGCGTTTGACTAAGGGCCTTTGCGAGCGTACCGCGCGGGCACGGCGAGATGACGCTGTGATTGTTGCTCAGGCCGATATCAATGCTCGACTGATCAGCGAAGCTCGGGCCGGTCGCACGGTCGTGCGTTTGAAGGGCGGCGACCCGTACATTTTTGGCCGTGGCGGCGAAGAAGCCGTCGCGCTGCATGAAGCCGGGATTCCGTTTGAAGTCGTTCCCGGTGTCACCGCAGCCACGGGTGCCGGAGAATACGCAGGTTTCTCATTCACGGACCGTGAAATCTCGTCCGCCGTCGCGTTTGTGACGGGGCACGAAGATCCAAACCGCGAAGAAAGTCGCCTCAATTACGGTGCACTCGCAGCCTTTCCTGGCACGTTGGTGTTCTATATGGGACTCAGCCGACTCCGGGAAATCTGTGAGAAGTTGCAGGCGGCCGGGATGCAGAAATCCGTGCCGGCCGCAGTCGTTTGCCAGGTTTCGCTTCCCAGTCAGAACGTGGTCGAAGGCACGCTGGAAACACTACCCGCGCTGGCGGCCGCACAGAATCTCAAGCCGCCGTCATTGATTGTGATTGGCGAATGCGTCAGGCAGCGGGCTCAGTTGTCGTGGTTCGAGAATTTGCCATTGTTCGGCGTGTCGATCGGCGTGACGCGTCCCGAAGAGCAAGCGGAAGATGTCGCACAGCAGATCGTCCGCAAGGGAGGTGAACCGGTTCTGATGCCTATGATCGAAGTCGGTCCTGTGAATCAGCATCATCAGACGGAGATCGCCCGTGTCGTGCGTCAGATGGCGCGATTTCACTGGTTGATTTTTACCAGCGTCAACGGCGTAGCGGAATTCTTTCGACATCTGCACGACGCAAAACTGGACACGCGCTGCCTCGGAAACGCCCTGATTGCCGCGATTGGTCCAAGTACCGCCGAACGGCTGCGGGACTTCGGTATTGAAGTGGACGTGGTGCCTTCGGAATACCGTGCGGAATCGCTGGCTAAGACACTTGAAACAAAAGTGCGTGGAAAAACAGTGCTGTGGGTCCGTGCCAGTCGAGGTCGTGACGTACTGCCACGGATGCTGACCGATGTCGGGGCATTGCTCGCACAGTTGGTTGTGTATGAAAATCGCGACGTGGAAAAACTCAGCCCTGAAGTTGAACGCCGTTTGAAGGCAGGCACGCTCGATTGGATCGGCCTGAGCAGCCCGTCAATCGCCCGCCGCTTTGCGCAATTGCTGCAGGCGGCGGGAATTGAAGCAACCGAACTTCAAACACGCATCGCGACCATCAGTCCGGTCACATCCGCTGCCGCTGTTGAGTCTGGATTGACGGTCGCTGCAGAAGCGTCAGTCTATACCTGGAACGGGATTCTGCAGGCAATTGAACGAAGCAGATCGTAGCGTCGCAGGGTCAGACGTCGATGCGGAATTCATGGGTAGTTCCGGCAGGTGTCTGGCAATTGCCGGAACGGCGCTCCGCTTGGTCCGGCCTACGGTCCCAACCCAAGCTCATAGTCCTTACGATGCTATTCCCCTGGCCCTCTGTCTAATCGTTCAGCACAAACGTGACTTTCAGAATCACTCGAAAACATGTGATCCTGCCGTCCACGACATCGACCTTCTGATCCTGCACCCAAGCTCCGGTCACGTTCTTCAGAGTTTTGCACGCTCGAGCAACTCCGACAGCAACGGCGTCTTCAAAACTTGTCGGTGACGAAGCAATGATCTCGGTGACACGCGCGACCGAGCCCGTTGCTTCGATCCTTTCTTCTTCTTCTTTTTTTTTCTTCTTGTTCTTCATCACGGCGAACTCCTTCGTTTATGGACAGACTGACTTTGCACTGCATTCACCAGAATCCGCAGTATGCGTATTTATTCTGTTTTATCCAGTCATCTCGAGTCGAAGTGGTATTTTCCTGACAAGTTGCCCGAATTCAGCGAATGCTCGAACGTCCGACGCAGCGGCAGGGCCTACGATTCTCCTCTTCTGACGGATCAGACCGATCGGACAGATCTGTCCGCTGAATGGTCAATCGGTCACCCATCGGCTCGAAAACGGTAGAGACCAACAACGAAGAATACCGTGCTGAACAATAGCAGCACTCCGCAGGACTGCCCGATTATTGCGATACCTGGCAGTTCCTTGGTCAGCAGTTCGCCGTACGCATCGAGTGCCCACGCGTGGGGCGTGAACAGGCTGATTTTCTGGCTCATCGGCGGCATCCAGGCACGAGGCACCAGACATCCGCTGATTCCGGCACTCGACAACAGAATCAGATTTCCAAACGACGATACCTGTGATTCGGTCTTCGCCAGTGTGGAAAACATCAGCCCGAGTGCCGTGGCAGCCGCTGAGGTGCAGAGCATGATCGGAATTAACAACAGTGGCTGCGGCCCCCAGGACATGCCGAACAACAGTCGTCCGGAGATCATCAGGATGATCGTCTGCGCGAGTGACAGAATGAAGAAAGGCAGAGTCTTGCCGATCAGGATCGCCACCGGAGAGATGGGAGCGATTCGCAATCGGCGTAACGTACCCATATCTCGTTCACCCAGAAACGACCGCCCCATGATGTTGACAAGAAAGAACACAAACAGCACCGTGTAGCTGGGAATAAAAAACTGATAAACACGATTGCCCGTGTCCGTTGGGGCATCTTTAGCGGCCGCTGACCGCTCCCAGGCGACAGGCACGACAGAATCACGTGCTGCACCTCGGAAGGAAGGCACTTTTTCAGCCAGGACTGGAAGAATGGCATTTTGCAATGACAGCTTCACCAACGATTTCGCGAGACCTTCCATCATCGGGTCAACAGCAGTTTCGTTACTGATGAGTGTCAGATTCACAGTCGCCAGTCCGTCCTTGCGAGTCGATTCGTCAGGCGATGTGAGGAGAGTTGTCGAAAGTTCACGAATCCGGCTTTCGAATCCTGGCTGAATCACCAGTCGCATATCAATCTCGTCCGTCGGACGTTCTAGCTGAAATCGTTCAAGGACCGTCGCGTCTCTGCGATTGCTGATTTCAGCACGACGCACCCTGACACTGTCATAGCTCGCCAGAAACCCGGCCAGGCGCCGTGCCGTTTCAGACTGATCGAAATCGGCAACTTCGATCGTCAGCCCTTGTCGACTCTGTTCCCGATTGGCTCGCAGTCGCCCCGTTGATGATCCTACGATCGCAATGATCACCATGGGCATCGCGACCAGGATCACCAGCGCGCGGCGGTCTCGAGACAGCAGTCGCAGGTCTTTGAGCGTGATTTTGAAAGCGTCTGTACTAATCACGCAGTCGATGCCCTGTTAATTTCAGAAACAAGCGTTCCAGATTGGGTTCATGAGTCCGAATCGATCGTACGTTGATCGAGTGTCGTTCCAGCGTCGTCAGGATATTTGTGACATCCCTGTTCAGTGCCAATTCACAGGATTGATCCTGTGTGCTGAATCGCACGACCGCTTCATCCCCATCCAGCTCAATTCGGGCTGACGTACCCAGCGACAGGCTTTCAGGGACTCTTGATTGACCGAGCCGCAATTCGACCTCAAACGGAATCTGTTTGAGCAACTGCGGAATCGTATCACATGCCAGCAGCTTGCCATGATCTATAATCGCCGCCCGAGTACAGACGACCTGCACCTCTTCCATATAGTGGCTCGCATAGATAATGGCCGTGCCACTCTGTTGCAGACTACGAATGCAGTCAATCAAATGCGCCCGGCTTTGCGGATCCACACCGA
>JAYSPO010000504.1:0-4682 GCA_043722015.1 Candidatus Kuenenia sp.
CACAGAAGCCGGTCTGGAGAAGAAGCAACTTCAACTGGTGACACACGGTGCAATAGCCTTTGTTATGGGTTTAGTTCTTATTCCGGAGCAGTGGTTGAGGCTGGCTGATTCGCTTTGACTTCCCGCTCGGCTTCCAGCCAGAAATCGAAGCCATCACCCGCCGGAAATCCAGCCGTCTCCCATTTGCGGTGGGCGAGCGCGCGAATCGCCTCTTCGCGGGCGTCAGCGGGTTGCTGGTTCGATGGGCACGTCGATTCGCACCCGTGTTCGCCGGTTAGCGCCACGGTTGCATTGGGGTCGGCGACGGAAACGTCCGCCGAGGTCGCTCGGTTCGTCTCGCCTTTGAGAATAGCCTTGGACACGGTCTTTCTCCTCTTGGGTTACTGCAACAAACAAGGACTTCAATTGTGAACCTCACTGCGCAAGAAACGGTTCATCGACAAATGAAATGCGCGTCGCAAGTTTCTTTGGCGGTAAGGGTTTACAGAGAGTGGACAAGTCGGTCTGATCAGCAGTGTCTAAACCAAACTTATCAGGAAATCCGAAATGACCACGCGAGAATTGTACAGTTCAATAGGCGTTTCAGGCTACGAGCATGAGGGCTGTTGGCGAAAAGACGGGATATTTCTATCCGGATGGAAGCCCCGCCATCGTGTCACAAGTGTCCGAAGTGTGGCAATCGGGAAGTGATTCATCGCGGGACATTTGATCGAGTTGTGCATGCCGCTCCGATCGGCAAAGACCGGACAGTCTTGTTCATCAAAGCCCCGCGACTGGAATGTCGGCGTTGCGAATAAGTGCTGAATGCCGTCCTGCCGAACGTCGTGCCCGGCACGGACCTCTGGAACTCATCCACCGAATCGCGCAGACCCTCGACGATGGCCTTGCTTTGATCGGCCCACGCCCGCGGCGAGCTCGGCACTTCCGACATTTCGACCGCACGGCCGGTGCAGGTTGTTCTTGCTTTGGTAAGAATACCAGAGTGGACCTTCATCGTTCGACGTCCAGTCCTGCGGCTCCAACCTGCCCGCTCTTTATCGCGCCGATCAACGCACGTGTATCGAGCAAGCCACCTCGGCCCGTGTTGATCAGCATTACGCCTGACTTCATTTGTGCCAAAGCATGGGCGTCAATTATGCGGCGCGTGCTCGGAGTCAACGGAATGTGCAACGAGAGGATATCCGCCACGGAGTAAACCTCGGCCAACGAGGCGTATCGAATACGGCTACCTTCATTATGCTTCCTCTTTCGGACCTGGATGTAACGGCCAGTATGCCGGATCGATCGTAGACACGAAACCGTCAGGCTTTACGGTCAGAATGCTGCGATCGCACGTGCCGAGCACCTTTTCCGCCGTGCTGCCGAGCAGCAGGCCTTTGATGCCGCTGCGTCCGACTGTTCCCATGGCGATCAGGTCCGCAGCCAGGTGCTGCGCCATGCGTCCCACTTCCTTCCAGGCCGTTCCCCACGACAAATGCACTTGAATCCGGGTGCGATCGGCCTGAAGCGATGCCAGGAAGGCGTCCAATCGCTTCTGCGCCTCCTCGTTAATTTCCTGTCGCAGCGAACTGCCGTCCGGAATCTTCGAGATCACATCTTCCGGAACATCCATCGAATCGATGACATGCAACAGGTGGAATTCCGCGTTGGCCTGCTCAGCCACCCACAGCCCCTGCGCCACGGCCTTGAAACTGACGTCGGAAAAGTCGGTTGCCGCTAATACGACATTCGGCGGACCGACATGCTCCGCCTTCACGATCCACACGCTGGCCGGACACTTTCGAATCAGTCGCTTAGCCGTACTGCCCACAAAGAACTGGTCCCACGCGGCCAACCCGCGCGTACCGGCCAGAACCAGGTCGTATCCTTCCGCCTGAACGGCATGCGTCAATTCCACGAATGGTGCGCCCAAAAGGGTCTCGAACTTCACATCCAGATCCGTCGCGCTCAGGTTCAGGATCATCTGGCGCATCTTGTTGTCGGATTCCTGACGCATCTCCCGTTGAAACAGATCGCCCTCGCCGTACACGAAATCCAGTCGTGCCTGATACGACGTGCCATGCACGGCCCGTCGCAGGTCGGGCAAGGTGTGCGCCAAAACGATTCGAGCGCCGGTCTGCCTGGCGAGCCAAACGGCTTGCTTGAACGCTGCGTGGGCATGCGGCGAAAAATCAGTCGCCACCAGAATCTGCTCGTAACCCTGTTTAATCCTCGTCATCCCTTCAACTCCCTTGTGGTGATTGCACGTTAAGGCGTTCATGCGATGTGTTATGTTTATGCCACAGTCGAATTCCTGGCACGGCGTTCGCCTAATGCCGATACGATCAGCAGGAACTCATTGATATTCTCTGCGGTAAGGAGACCGACCAGTGCGTCGCCATGAATCACCGGGGCTGTCATGCAACATTCGGCCGCATGCATGCGAGCGAGGGCGGCATCCAGCATTTCATTCGCTTCCAACGAGAGAAAATTGCGACGCATAACCTCTCCCACCAGCGCCTCTGGCCCGCGCTGCTGCAGCGCGACCATCAGATCACGACTGGGAAGGATTCCCAGAACTTTCGAATCTTCCAGGACTGGAAAATCCTGCTGCGGAGTCGCCAGGATCAGATCGATGGCTCGTTGCAGGGAATCACCCGGCCGGAGCGTGCGAAAATCGGTCATCATTGCCCGTTTCACGGGGATGCCTCCCAGCGCAGCCTTCATGGTCACCATGCTTGTTTCCTGAGCCGCGCCGATCCACACGAAGAGCGCAATGAACATCAGGAATGGATTGCCAAAGAAACCCAGGAAGGCAAACAGCAGGGCCATGAACTGTCCAATGCTCGCGGCGATCTGAGTGGCCCGCGAGTACTCAAGCCTCGTCGCTAACAAGGCCCGCAGCACACGTCCGCCGTCCATGGGAAAAGCCGGGAGCATGTTGAAAATCACCAGGATGACATTGACCGCCAGCAGCCGTTCAAGAAACGAACCACTTGTCACGCCGAGTTGTTCCAGCGGCGTGAACGCGGACGTGAACCGGATCCAGCCAAAGAGTGCCGCCGCAATGACGACGTTGACGGCCGGTCCGGCCAAGGCCACCCACAGCTCCTGCAGCGGTTCTTCCGGCATGCGTTCCAGACGCGCCACACCGCCGATCGGCAACAGCGTGATGTCCCGTGTTTTGATGCCATACCGGGCGGCCATCAGGGCATGGCCGAACTCGTGCAGCACGACGCAGCTGAACAGCGCGAGGATAAAGCCCACCCCTTCCAGCGTTTTTTCCAAAGTATGGCCCGCCGACCAGTGACGCAGGCCGACGAAGACGATCAACATCAGAAACGTGGCATGCATGTAGACCGCGATGCCGCGAAATTCACCGAGCTTCCAGGACCATCTCATGATTCACCTTCAATTCAGCTTTGCTGTCTGTCATCGCGGGGACAAGCCTGCGACGCTCCCGGAAAAGTCAGATCGCTGCTTTTGTGTCTCCAACGATCATACGTACCGCATCTGCAATCTGGTGCCTGCTTCCGGCGAGGACTAGAAAGTCGTCCCGCTGGAATTGAAAATCAGCGGCAGGAACAGTAGTAAACTCTGCATCTCGTCGAACGGCCAGAAGTGTCGCTCCAGTTCTCGCTCTGAGATCGAGTTCTCGCAGCGTTTTGCCGATGGCTGGCGCTCCCTCGGCAAGTTGATGTGCCTCGAACTCAACTGCGGGCACCAACTCATTGAGGAGTCGCTGCCGCTCCGTGAACAGCAACTCGGCTCGAAGTGCGTGATAGGCATTGGCCCGAAAACTGTCGATGATGCGGCCAATCGAGGCGCTGGGTGTTTCAAACAGTCGCAGTGTCAGCGCCAGCACTTCCAGTGAAGTCTCGAATTCTTCCGCAATGACCTCGTTCGCACCGAGTTCTCGGAGAGCGTCGATTTCCGTCACGTACCTGGTTCGGACGATGATGTGAAGCCGTGGGTTCTCATGTCGGGCTATCTGCACAGCCTGCCTCGTCGCCTGCGGATCAGAAATCGCTAGTACAAAGCCGCGCGCGGTGCTGATGTACAGTTTCCGCAACACTTCGGCGCGGGAGCAATCGCCAAAGAACACCGGCTCGCCGCGTCGACGCGCGGCCTGAACAGTATCAGGGTTCATCTCCAAAACGGAGAACGGCAATTTCAGCGTCTGTAACGAGTTGGCCAGATTGCGACCGCTCAGCCCATAACCAGCAATGATGACATGATTCTCCAGCGGAGGTTGGTTTTCCACTTCGTGGCCCATGAGGGGTCGGTGATCAAGATGTTTCAACCAAGGAATCTTGGCGAGCAACCGAGCCAGACGCGAACTGTTGGAGACCAGGAACGGGCTCGCGGCCATCGATGCCACGGCAACTAGCAGAAAAATCGTGTAGTGGTCGTCGCGGATCAGGCCCAGTTGATGTCCGGTATATCCCAAGACAAACGAGAATTCACCGATCTGAGCGATTCCGGTTCCAACAATGGTTGCCACGCGCAACGGGTAGCCCCAGATCAAGATGGGAGCAAACCCGCTCGCAAACTTGATCGCCTGGACTGCGAGCAGCAGGAGCACGGCCAACCCAGCGTTATCCACAAGGCCGCCGACGTTGAGCAGCATTCCGGTCGAAATGAAAAAGATACTGATGAGAAGATCGCGAAATGGCGCGACTTCGGACAGCGTGTGATGGCTG
>JAYSPO010000505.1:0-1774 GCA_043722015.1 Candidatus Kuenenia sp.
CGGCGGTGTCGCTCCGGCTGGAGGTGTGATTTGTGTTGTAGTTCCATCCGGAAGCGTTACGGTCACGGGCTGGATTCCCGCCGTGGCTTGATCCGCTACGACTGCCACATCAGCTTCCTGCCCGTGCGCTGCGATGCTTGAACTGTCGATCGCGACAATTCCGCAAACCAGCAGGGCAATCTGGACGCCGAACCGTTGATCATTATTGGAATGACACAGGATAAACACGTTGGTCCGACTCCAGCAGAAAAATCTCGTCGTGGAACGATGCACTTGAGCCCGCTCGCACCCGGTTTGGTCTGCCATTTTCCCGGATTTCATCGTGAAAGCAACTGCTGCCTTTCGGTTTCAGTGTTTTTGCGCCGTCTATCATCAACCAGGAGACTCAAGTCCCCCGCTCGCCGAACGCAACCTCCGTCCAACCTCGCGAGGTGTAACTCCGAATTCCAGCGAATCATGAGGCAGAAATTTCTTTGTTCCAGACTTTTTGACCCTTGCGTTCCATTCCGTTTCTACTGCCACGAACGATAACATCCGGCAAGGGGATTCATTATGTACACGTATAGTTTAACCGCCTTTACAAGGAGTTCATCAACCTGAACGTGCGGCGGCGGAAGTCCGGTAGCGCCGCATTTGTCCCAAAGAGTCATGTGAATTGGTGTCGTTGAGTATTCTCGTTCGTCAATCAAATCAGTTTTTCAGTCGGGAGATCTTTTTCATGAAACATTGTCAACGGGTCGTGAATACGGAACATGGATGATTCCAACAAAATTGGTGGATGCGATGCAGCGCGGGGTGCGTTGCATCACTCGTCGTAATGATGTCATACGGACTGGCACCTGCACAGGCTCAGGATGGGATTCCAGGGGTCCCTACCAAATCAACAAATCCTGCAGGTCCTTCGGCAGCGGATGCCTCACAGGCTGAGGTTCCGGTGTCGGGGGTGCAACATGAAAGAGGATATCCGCTCGATCTGGATGCTGCTCGGCTGATGCCGAGGGCCGCCGGACCCGGACCGTCAGATGTCGAGAATCTGGCACCACCGGCGGAAGCGGGGCCCGATGCGCTTGCACCGCCACTCGGGACGCAGTTTGATGGAATCAGTGATACGGGCGTGATTCCGGCAGACCCAAATCTGGCGGTTGGACGACAGCGAATCATTCAGGTAGTTAACTCGTCGATTCGCATCACGACTCGAACCGGTGCCTCCCCGCTGACGACGACGCTGTCAGCGTTGCTGGGCAGTCCTTCAGGATCGAGCGGACTCACTTTCGACCCACGAGTTTTGCACGATCATTTCGCCAACCGTTTCGTCGTGCTCGCCTTGAAAACAAATGCCGCCAAAACAGACTCCTGGTATCTAGTGGCTGTGTCGAAGACGGAAACGCCAACGACGTCCCAAAGCAGCTGGAACCGCTACTTTCTGCGGAGCGACATTGATGGCAGCACGGACACTTCCTCGTGGGGAGACTATGCGGCCATTGGGTACGACAACACAAACTTCTACATCACATCGAACCAGTTCAGTCCGGCTGGCAGTTTCCTGCGTTCCAAGATCAGGAAATATGCCAAAGCTCCGTTTTACGCTGCAGGTACTGTCTCGGGGCTTGAGTGGAACAACGTAACGGACGCAACTGGCGCGCAAGCGTTCACAATCCAACCTGCAATCACCTTCGGAGTCCCTGGCCATGAATGGCTGTCGTCAGTTCCGTTTGGCACAGGGAACAGATTGAATATGTTCCGAATCACCGGGAGTTCGCTGTTTAAATTCTCG
>JAYSPO010000506.1:0-1279 GCA_043722015.1 Candidatus Kuenenia sp.
AATCGCTCCATCCGCCAGCAGCTGCGCCAACTGTTCGAACGTCAGCGGCTGCGAGGAATCATCAGAGTGCTGAGACACTCCGCGTCGCGAGTTTGACAGTTCTTTCTGAGTTCGAATAAACCATCGACTTGACATATCAGGCCACCAAACTCGTTACACCCAATGCGTCTCAATCCTGATTGTCACTGCTGATGCCGGCATCCAGCGGCGTCCCAATCAGCCGCGTCCCTTGCGGCGTCATCAGATTGTAGAACACTTTGCCGTCGATGGACTCATTTAACAACTGTGCCCTGCCATCCGCGAAACCCACCGAGACGCCGCCCGGATGAAAACTGTTTGGCCACGGAGATTCGCCTTCCGGCATGGTTTTGCCCGAGTTGATCGCATGATCTCCGGAATTCGCCGCAGCAAAATCCACATTGCCTGCCGCACAGACGTTGTTCCTGCAGACATGATGACTGAAGTAAAACTTCGTCTTCCGCGAGTCGCAAGAACCCCAGTTGGAATTCGGCGAATACGGATCATAACCCGTCCGCACATTCTCTGCGATCATGAGAGTATTCGACATTCCATCGACGACGCTCGCCGTGGTATGAAACCGTTTTGTGCCTTTGTTGCCCGGTGAATCTTCGAACCCCCAGTTCTCGTTGAAAAACAAACCGATGCGGCGAAACATTTCGCGATCTGACGGGTCGCCGTCATCGACACCGGACGCCACACACACCTGACCGTTGCCGTTCAGATCCAGCACAGAATTGAACGGATCGACAATACAGTCCTGCACGGAATTCAGCACGGTTGATTCGCCGATACCGCCGTTCACAGCGTAGCTCAAGTCTCCTCGACCATCGGCGGAAATATCCGACGGACACGCCAGCACTTTGACATGCGTTTCCGCCAACGCCTGGTTCGCCGGAAACGTCAGTAACTGCTGCTGATCCCAGCGATCGGCGAGATCTTTTCGGTCGATCCAGCCCAGGATTTCGAAGACCCAATTGTGATGCGGCCCCGGATTGTTCTTATCCGGCCCACCCCAATACGCCGCCGCCGGAAACCGTTTCTTCGTCTCCGTCGCATTCAAGAGTGCCAGCGACAGGTTTTTGACGTTGTTCAGACACTCCGTCCTGCGAGCTGCCTCGCGAGCACTATTCACTGCCGGAAGTATCAACGACATCAGCAACGCAATAATGCTGATCGAAACCAGCAGTTCGATCAATGTAAAACCGCGTCGCTGTCCCACCACCTCGGCGAGCGGCTGGGCGTCAGCCCTCCGTGTCGT
>JAYSPO010000507.1:0-5418 GCA_043722015.1 Candidatus Kuenenia sp.
AGAAAATACCGCGGTGGAATCGGATTCGCCGTGGTTCCTTGGACCGCAGCAACAGATCGACCTGATCGGTTTGCTGGATATTGGCGTGTCCGATGCGTCGAGACTGCTCGACGCCCGGCCGGTCCAACAGGCCACGCGCGATGGGCGCGATTGTCTGGTCTATCGCGTGGCACTGCCAACCGGAAATGGCAACCTGGACATTGAAGCGTCTGTCGATGCGAAGAGCCTGCAACTCGTGGAGATTCTGGCATGGAAATCGGGAACCAAACGCATAGGCTCGCCGCTGGCGGAAATGCGACTGGAGTCGATGAACGTGCAAGTGGCGGACGAAAAGTTCGCCGTGACAAAATCACTGACAGAAGATGGTCGCATCGGCAAGGTCAGTGAGGCCCAGGGCATCGTCGTGCTGCGACCGATGCTGGCAAAACGCTGGACGCCGATCTGCCGTGAGACGCTGCTGCGTCCAGGTGACTGGATTCGCACGGAATTGCGCGGGGCGAATGCGGTCAAGGTTACGCTGTCGTCGGACGTGGAATTGACGCTCGGGCCAGGAACGCTGCTGGAATGCATTTCGCCGGTCGAGGCACGTTTGCACACGGGCATGGTCCAGACGGTATCTCCAAAACCAGATACCGTCGAAGAGTCCTGGAGATTCTCCTTGCTGGGGCCTCGCACAGAAAAACGCTTTGTCGATTTTGGCAAGACATTACTGGTGCGAGTGGACCGCGACGAAAAACTGGTTGATGTCGCCCAGACGCCGCCGTGGTTAGCTGGCTTTGAGGGTACGTCGAACAATGAATCGCTGGGTTCCCTGATTGTGACTCTGCCGGACGGTCGCAACGAACCACTGACAGTCGGCTATCACAAGGTCAGTGTTGAAATCCGCGATCAGATTGCTCGTACGACGATCGAAGAATCGTTCGTCAATCACACGTCCGGACGACTGGAAGGCGTGTTCCATTTTCCGCTGCCTCAGGATGCGTCCATCAGCGGTTTTGGCATGTGGATTGGCAACGATTTGATCGAAGCGGACGTCGTGGAGAAACAGCGGGCTCGTGAGATCTACGAAACAATCCTGCGGGAAAAACGCGATCCCGGATTGCTCGAATGGACCGGCGGCAACATCTTCAAGGCCCGCGTGTTCCCGATCGAGGCGCGATCGGAAAAGAGAATCAAGATTGTCTACACACAGGTATTGCCTCTGCGGTCGAATCGGTACCGGTACTCATACGGTCTGCGAAGCGAGTTGTTGCGGACAACGCCGTTGCGAGAATTGTCGCTGACGGTTACGGTCAATTCGGCACTGGCACTGAAGAGCGTGACGTGTCCGACGCATTCGGCAAGGATTGCGACTTCCGGCGAGCGGTTGGGCGTCAGCCCTCCGAGTGCGACTGAAACCGAACGAACACGGAGGGCTGACGCCCAGCCGCTCGCCTTTCATTCGGCGCAGGTCGAGTTCGCCGCACAGGAGTATTCACCGACGCGCGACTTTGAGGTTGTGTGTGAGGTCGATGGACGGCAGTCGGACGTGGTCGTGGTGCCTCATCAGCGCGGCGAGGATGGCTACTTTCTGATGCAGCTGACTCCGCCGGGAACCGATGGCAACTGGCAACGTGAAATTTTGCCGGACGGTGAGCCGTTGCAGATCATGCTGCTGTGCGATACGTCGATGTCGATGGACCTGGAGAAACGCCGGGAGCAGACGGATTTTGTGGCGGCGGTGCTGGCGAGTCTCGGACCGGACGATCGTTTTCAGCTGGTGGCTGCGGATGTCGCAACCGCCTGGGCTTCGGCTGAGCCGATGACACCGAACGCGGCCAACATCGCCGCCGCCACAAAGTTTCTGAACGATCGCGTGTCGCTGGGTTGGACGAATCTGGATCGTGCGTTCGATGATGTGCTCAACAAAGCGCCAGCGAATGCCCACATCGTATATATCGGCGACGGTATGGTTTCGGCAGGCGACACCGATCCGGCGGCGTTTGTGAAACGACTTGCCGTCCTGGCGAGCGAGGGACGTCAGTCCCCTGATAACCGCACTGGACAAGTACCCGTTGAAAAAACGGATGCCGAGCGGAATCGCAATCAGGGGGTTGACACCCCCCGCTCGCCGAAGACTGTTCATGCTGTCACTGTCGGCAATGCCAATGACTCCGTCGTGATGCGTGGCATCGCAACCATCGGCGGCGGATCAGCGCGGTCGATCAGTGGTGAGCAGACGCCTCAGATCGCGGCTCTGGAATTGCTGAATGAGATCGCTCAACCTGGCTTGCGGGATCTTAAGGTCGAATTTCGCGGCTTGAAAGTGGCGGCCGTCTATCCTGAGCGGTTGCCGAATGTCGCTGCGGGGACTCAGCAGATTCTTGTCGGTCGTTACCTTCCCGAAGGTGCAGATCAACCGGGGGAGATCATTGTGACGGGCAAGCGAGGCTCTGAAGACGTTCGCTATGCTGCCCGGGTGAGTCTGAAAGGCGCGGAGGAAGGAAACTCGTTCATCCCGCGACTCTGGGCGCGCGCTCATCTGGATCAGTTGCTGGCTCAGGGCGGCAGCCAGGCGGTGCAGGACGACATCATTCGGCTGTCGGAAGAATTCCATATCATCACGCCGTACACGTCGCTGCTGGTGTTGGAAACGGATGCCGATCGTGAACGCTTCGGTGTCCAGCGCCGGTTTGAGATGCGCGACGGCGAACGCTTCTTTACCGATGGTCGTGACAGCGCCAACTTTGAATTGTTGCAGCAGCAGATGAAACGAGCGGGTGACTGGCGATTAGGAATGCGGCGACAGATTCTCAGCAAACTTGCCGTGCTGGGCCGCGATGCCGCCATCTTCCAGCAGCAAGTTCAGAGGCGTGAACAGCTCATGAGCCATACACTTTCACGGGGCGCGTATCCGATGTCAGCGGGGCGCAGTGCAGGTGTCAGCCTTGGCGATAATCTTTTCTTCATGGACGGCGGTGACTCATGGTCTGGCGGGTTCGGTGGTGGAGGTGGTGGATCTGGAGGAGGGCTTGGACTGAACGGTTCACAGAGTGAAATGGATTTCAACATGCCAATGGACAATCGATCGTCCAATGAGTTTTCCTCATTCAACTTCCTGGGTCGTTTGGAAGAGGAGAAACAGCTCGCGGAATCCGGCGAATCTGACAGAAAAGACTCGCTCGACAAATTCGCAGCCGATGAAGACCTGTTGGTGGGCCTGCAGGACAAAGAAGTATCGTTCGAGCGGCGGCAGTGGGACTCTTCGGGATTCGAATCACGTGATAATAACGGCGACTTCGGATTGGAAGAGCTCTTTGAAGGGAGGGATGCAAAGAAGAAGGAGATCGCCAATACGCGCGGCCTGAGTCCATTTGGAGGAAGGTCGAGTGGGTACTACGACGGATTCGTTTACAACCAGCCGGACTATACGTCATGGGTCAACACCTTGTTTCCAGCACTCGGCTCCGCGCCTGCAATCGATTCGGCTGAGCCGGTCAAAGATCCGGAACACTGGTCGCCGGAAGCGATTGCTTTGGCGAAAAGTCTGCTCCGGACAGAATCGCTGCTGGCCCTGGACGGCGGTATCGAAATGCTTCGCGATACGGAACACCTGGACCCTCGCTGGAACCGATCCAGCGGCCGCAGCGTGGATCAGGTCCTGTATTCACCGACGGCATGGCTCAGTCGCGGCAACAATGTCGGCGAACAGACTTTGATCAGTTATTGCGATGCCAAAGAACGCAGCGTCTACTCACTCGCGTTTGGTCTTGGTCGAAGCCGCGCGTCAGTGGACAGTGAACGGAAAATGTCGCCATTTGGCTTGACGGACATGTCACTGTCACCGTTGCAGCATATATATGCCAACTGGAACGCGGCAGTCGAAGTCGCGGGAGAGAATCAGGTCCGGCTGAACCTGACGAGTAAGAACGATACAGCGAACGTCGTACGTTTCACAATCGACACGGCTCGGCATGTGCTGCTGAAACATGAGGTCCTGAAGGACGGCAAGATCACGAATACGTCGTCGTATGAAGATTTTCTCGAACTGGCAGGCACCTGGTGGGCTCGCAGAATTGTTCTGACGAACGATCAGGGGCACGTGCTTTCTGATACGCAACTGAACCTTCAGGCCCTGACGAAGGATGGGTACGCTCAGCGGTTGCAGCAACTTCTGGCTGACAAAGCTTCGGTGCAGTTCGTGCAGGAGCCGTTTGTGCGGCTCAAGGTCGCTCGACAGAAAGTAGCGGATGCCACGGCGACGTTTGATGATCGCCTGGCCATGATCCTGCACAATGCGCAGATTCAGCAGTGGGACGAAATGTGGAAGCATGTCGATGCCGCTGAAAAACTTGCGGCGGACAAGCCCGGAGTCCGCTGGATACGCACGGTCCTGCTGGCCACAATTCGTCGCAATGAAGAAGCTCGTCAGCGGCTGATGGATGAAGCTCAGCGGCTGGTGCCGAAAGCGGTCCAGGACGAAGTGTTCCTCGCTGAATTCATTCTTCAACATGCCAACACCGTTTGTGAAACACCCGAATTTTACGCCGTGCATGGGTTGCTCGAACCGGTCTACCTGCGTCCGCTGGCTGACAAGGTTCCGGCGATTCCGCCTCGCTGGCCAAACGACAATGCCTCCGAACAACGTCTCCGCGTTGCAATGGCCCGGCGGATCATGGAGATCTGGAACGAACGCGAAGCGTCAAGCCAGGAGCGGATGGGGCACAGTGAAGTCGTCCTGAAACTGATACGAGCGATTGCGGAATCGATGCCATGGAATGTCTACGCACAGCAGGATTATGCAAATAGGCTGCAAACCGCCGGACAGCCGGATGAGGCTCTTGCATGGTTGCGTCAGGAACTGGCTCGACCGGAACGAAGTCCGTACGACGACGATGTCCTGCGTACGGCCGTTGCGGATCTCCTCCGCAACCAGAGCAGGTGGGACGAGTTGCAGAAATGGACGACCGAGTGGATTGCCAGAAATCCCGAGACAAACTCGTACCATTCGGCTTATGCCCACCATCTGGCGGCGCTGGTGTTCAATGATCAGCTCGACGCTGCGTACGCACTGGCCGATCAGTGGCTGATGGAAGGTCGCGTCGAGGGAAAAATGACGCTGCTGCTGCAGATGCGATTTGATGCCGCGCTGAATTTTGCAAACGGGCAAGCCCCGAATCTGAACATCCAGCGAGTCGATGAGCGATGGTTTGCGCCGCTGGCAGAGACCGCCCGGTTCTTTGTCCGCCATCCGCATCACTTCGACATCGTATCCCGCTGCACGTCGAATTATTACTTCGGTCAATGTGACGTCGTCGATCAACTGCGTGGCGAATGGCTGACCATGCTGCGAAACGAAGGGGCGATACTGTCCGCAGCTCAATGGAATTCACTCGTCGGCTGGACGTTGAGCGGTCGGCTGGAATTGACGGAACCGAT
>JAYSPO010000508.1:0-9824 GCA_043722015.1 Candidatus Kuenenia sp.
TTGGTCGAACATCATGATAATCGGGTAAAACGGCTGGGTTTCGATTTGAAACGACAAGTTGGAATCATGTTCAGCATTTGGCATCGGTATAAGTCGGGCAAGACCAACGCAGCAAAGCACCAGTCACCGCCGACTCACTTCAAATACTCACATTTCAACGTTTAGCAGATGTTGCCAAAGAAATCAGCGTAGCAATTTCTCGACAAACTGCTGGATTTCGAGCATTCGCTACCGATGGGAAACGAAACTCTGAAAAATCCAAATACAACTATCACCAGATCGTCAACTGTGCCAGGAGGCTCAATTATTTTGCAAATATGTCCGTATATCAATCGTGGGCCTCACTGATCATTCAGACTGATCGCCGCATTGAAATACTGTTTGCATTTCATGGCATCGGACACGCATCCTCGGGAGTGTTGGGTTGCAATGCGATGTTGTATGCGAAAGATTACGACGAAACTGGCGAGACGATCATTGGTGATGTAATTCCAATAATTGAAGAGCCATTCGAATTCACCTACGCTGAAGATTTTGCTGCCGTCCAGTTGCGGTTTCAGCGTTGGCAAGATGCCGCGATAATACAAGGTCTCACCGAGTGGCAAAACCTCGTGTAGAGGATGAGTAAGCGAACAAAGCGATGCACGCCGAGTTGCGGTGGTTCGTTTTCACACTAAACATGGTCACTTGCCGCAACCGGGTGATCGCGGTCGTCCTGAGGAAGTAATGACAAAACCCACCGCTTACATCGAAACGACGGTCATCGGACACTTGGTCAGTCGAATTCTTGCAGACCCGATTGTGGCTGGCCGACATCCGTGTCGCGACACGCTTGAGGCGGGCCGGACAAATCCGCGGATCAAGAACGATTGTTAATTTTCCTGGCCGTCGCTGGATGTTTGGATGGACCCGCATTAACTCCCTTAACCCCCAACTTAACCCCGCCCCGACTTTACTGCCCCCGCCCGTGACTGCTCTCTCCGGGCCGAGCGCGACACACTCTTTTTCCTGCCCCGAATTTTTCTGCCAACTCCGTCCCTGCGATTCCTTCCGTGTCGTCCATGTCGTCCCTGGTTCACACTGCTTCGCACTTCCTGCGATGCATCGTGCAAACATCACAATTGAAGCACCACTTTGAGGCACGAACATGATCGGCAAGAAGATTGAACTCAGTCTGTTCCCAATCTTCTCACCCAAAATCTGCTTGTCTGTTGCCTTCCCCGTGAGTCTGGATCAGTGACAAGCCGATCGTCACCTTGTAGACTCAGCCGTCCCGCTGAGTGACCTTGATTGATTCCGCAGACTTGCGCCCAATCCACGAGGCGGAAAAGTTCAATGCATGATCTATGCGTCGCCATTCATGCCACCGCATAGATCGCCATTCGTTAAGCTGCAGGAAGAACATTGCTCTCACAACCGCGCATCAGAGGTCACATGAAACGAGTCACTGGCATCGGCGGCATCTTCTTCAAGGCCAAAGACGCTCCATCACTGCAGGCTTGGTACAAGCGGCACCCGGGAATCGATGTCCAAGCCTGGGGCGGAGCTGCCTTCACCTGGACCGACGCCGAGGGCCAGCCGGTTGCAGGCACAACAGCCTGGTTAATCGATCCGCAGGAAACAAGGTAGAACTTTGGCAACTGCCCGCCGGCCAATGACCAGGGCAGTCGAATCAGGCTGCTGTTGTGTCCAGATCAGGAACATGATTTTTGCTGATAACGGATACTGCATTGGACCATGGACTCAACAAGACGTCGCGGATTTTAGTTGCCGAGTTTTTGCTGGCGAACTCCGAGGCGTCGCGACTTGCTGCGCTGTCGATGCTCGAAGAAGCAGAAGCGATGCTGACGGCCGTGGTCGCTGATATCGCCAGGCTGCCGGATGTCAAAGTGACGGTGCTGCTCAGTGCAGAGGCCGCAGCACGATTTGCGGAATCGCAGATCTTCTGTGTGCCGCAAGGCCGGAACAACATTCTCATTCAGCGCGGCGAGCTGCAGGCGGACACATTGCCGACAATCCTGCGCGATGAATCACTGCAGGCGGCATTCGACGCAGTGTTGCTGATAGTGCCGGAATGTGATGGCGTGCTGGTCTCGCTGTTGCAGGCTGTGCAGGCGTCTGATGTGTTACCGACGCGCAGCCTCAACCTGGATTGGCGCCTGGCGGAGATTTTTGCCGATAAACGCAGGACGGATGTGTGGCTGCGGCAGCATGGTATTGCGGCGATTCCAACGCGGACAATCGACGACGCGACTGCCGGGCTGATGCATGACAAGTGGCTGGGAAATACCTCCTCAGCATCAGTGACGGACCTTCATCGTGCCACAACTGAGCAGCTTGCCGTGCTCAAACCCCGAGACGGTGCCGGGGCGGCGAGTGTTTGCATCGTGCGTCTCAACCAGCAGTTGTTTGAGGATTTGCCGCAACAATTCTCGGACGATGATCGTTGGATTCTGCAACCCTTTATGCCAGGCGCGGCTTGTTCCGTTGGCTTCCTTGGCGGCGGCGAATGTGGCCCGACCACGATCTTGCCGCCCGCTCGGCAGAACATCCGTGTGACCGATGGCCGGATGTCGTACCACGGCGGTCAGATCCCCTGTGAGTCCGCGATCGCCTCACGCATCGCGCCGGTGGCAGAAAGAATTGCGGCCGCGCTAGGGGCGTTTAGTGGTTACGTGGGCGCAGACCTGCTGGTTGATGTTTCCGTCCCCGCAGACTCGGAAGTGTCTGTTTGTGTCGTGGAAATCAACCCTCGCCTCTGCACCAGCTATGTGGGCTATCAGGCACTCGCCGAGGACAATCTGGCGGCGTGGATGCTGCAACGGTACACTGGCCAGGCTCTTCGCTGGAAGCAAGGGGCTGTGACATTTTCTGCAAACGGCGAAACTCGTTTAGCTTCCACACCAGCGGTGTGATCGCTGTTACTATACTCCACGCGGTCGGAAATGAGTCCGGCGAGCGGAGCGGCGTGAGCCCTCCGGTACCTCGTTTTTGTACCGGCAAGCTGACGCATGCCGCTCGCCAATTGTCTCATGCATGACCGCGCGGAGTGTCTACGTGGTAGTGAATCCTGCAACCGACGCATCTGACCAACCGCTGATCCGCATTCGTGGTGCGCGGACTCACAATCTTCGCAATATCGATGTCGATCTGCCTTGCGGACAACTGATCGTCATGACAGGCGTCAGCGGATCTGGCAAGAGTTCTCTCGCATTCGATACGCTCTTCGCCGAAGGTCAGCGACGTTATCTCGAAAGCGTTTCGGTCCAGACACGCACGCTGTTGCGTCAACTGCCGCGCCCGGATGTCGATGACATCACCGGACTCGCACCGACGATCAGCGTCGATCAGCGAGTTTCCTCAGTCCCTGCCCGGAGCACGCTGGCTGTCACGACTGAGATCCATGATTTTCTGAGACTGCTCTATGCGCGTGGCGGTACAGCGCACTGCACGGGCTGCGATCAGGCGGTGCAGCGACAATCGGTTGATCAGATTCTGCAACGCACTCTGCTGCTGCCTGAACGCACGCGTCTGATGATTCTGTCGCCAATGGTTCGAGGCCGACGTGGCGGGCATCGGGAGGTTCTGGAACGCATTGCCCGCAACGGCTTCGTCCGCGCGAGGATCGACGGTGACGTGGTGGACATTGCCGAAGCGAAAACACTGGATGCCAAGAAATCACACACGATTGAAGCGATTGTCGATCGCATTGTGCTGAAGGATGGCATCACACCGCGTTTGCGGGAATCGATCGAACTGGCGTGCCGGGAAAGTGACGGCACATGCATTATCAGTCATGAAGCGGATGGACAATGGATCGAAAAACTCTACAGCACACGCTTCAGTTGTCCTGACTGTGATCTGAATTTTGCGATGCCGGAACCGCGAAGTTTCAGTTTCAATTCCCCGTGGGGAGCGTGCCCGGAATGCACTGGACTTGGTGTCCAGGGGGCAGTCAATCTGGAACAGGAAATCGCGACGTTTCATCATCAGCCCTGCGCGACATGCCATGGCTCACGACTTCAGCCGTTTCCGTCTGCCGTCACGTTTTTGTCCATGACGATCGGTCAGTTTTCGCAATTGAGTGTCGCCGCTGCGTTGCAGACCGTTGATGGCTGGATCAGGCATGTCGCAGATGCGGGCGGTTCGGCGGGAGCCTCGCCCTCCCAGGATAGAGCGGCAGGAATTGTGATATCCCAGGAAGCGCGGCTGGTTGCCGAACGCACATTGCCGGACATTCGAGCGCGCCTGAAGTGTCTGGATGATGTCGGCATCGGATATCTGACGCTCGATCGTCCCACACGAACGCTGTCCGGCGGAGAATTTCAACGCGCGCGACTGGCGGCGGCACTGAGTTCTCAGCTTTACGGAGCGTGTCTGGTCCTTGATGAGCCGACTGCCGGTCTGCATCCTCGGGACACACAACGACTACTAAAGACACTGTATCGACTGCGGGATGCCGGAAGCACCGTCGTCGTGGTCGAACACGACGGGGACATTATTCGTGCGGCAGACTGGTTGATTGATCTCGGCCCCGGCGCTGGCGTGGATGGAGGTCGGTTATTGTTCGCCGGCACACCGGCGAACGCGAAACAGTTCGCCCGATCGCCGACCGGAGACTATCTGCGGGGCACGCTGCCGACGGTGGATGCCACTCGCGTGGGATCAAGAACCAGCTCGCGGAGCCTCACGATTCGCAACGCGCGGCTCAATAATCTGAAAAACATCACGGTCAATCTGCCGCTGGATTGTCTGGTCTGCGTGACCGGCGTGAGTGGTTCGGGCAAGAGTTCACTCATCACCGATACGCTGCTTCCGATTGTGAACGCAGGGATGATTCAAGAGCGTGACGTCGCCACAGCCGCCGCCGACGCGCGATGTGACGGAGTTGATGGTATCCCGCAGATTCAGCGCGTGGTCTCGCTGGATCAGAGTCCGCTGGGACGATCATCGCGTTCATGTATTGCGACGTTGTGCAATGTCTGGAACGACGTGCGTCGGTTATTCACAAAGACTCGCGAAGCGCGTGCCTGCGGATTCACTTCGCAACATTTCAGCTTCAACTCCGGCGAAGGTCGGTGCCGCGACTGTCGTGGTTCCGGAACGCGGAACGTCCGTATGAGTTTCCTGCCGGATGCGGTTGTACCTTGTCCGACTTGTCACGGCTTACGATTCAGCGAAGCAGTTCGGTCGATTCGTTTTCGAGATCGCTCAGTGGCGGACATACTGAACATGCGGGTTGATGAAGCGTCGGAATTCTTCCGTGAGTTTCAGAAGCTGCACAGCGTGCTCGACACGTTTCGAAACGTCGGCCTTGGATACCTGACGCTCGGCCAGCCGGCGACGACGTTTTCCGGCGGAGAGGCTCAGCGGGCAAAATTAGCATCTGAACTGGCAGCACCGACTGCACAACACACGCTGTATCTGCTCGACGAACCAACCAGCGGACTGCATCCGGCGGATGTTGCCTGCCTGATGCGTCATCTTCGACAACTGGTGAACAGTGGCCACAGTGTGGTTGTGATCGAACACAACCCTGACGTCATTCGCGGCAGCGACTGGATCCTGGATATCGGTCCTGACAGCGCGGATCAGGGTGGCGAGATTGTTTTCTCAGGCCCACCCCACGATTAGTCCGAAACCAACGGCACGGAGGATTGCACAATAAAAAAACAACGGCCCGCAGCAAAGCTAAGCTGCGGAATTCGCGCGTCCGCCACCGTCAATGCGACGTTTTAGAAGCGAAAACATTATGGGCAAAAAAATGCATGGGCAGAAAAATTGCAGCCATTTTTTTGCCCAACATTTTTTTGCCCATAATGTTGAGGCCAGATACTTCTTAGCCCGGCGGCGGATCGTTGATAAAAAAACAGCGAACGCTTTTGACGTTCGCCGTTTCTGGGGTTTCTCTTCGGTGGTCGTGTCCTAAACAGCCGAAATTCACCGTTTGCCATTCAGATTGAACCGCAATGGTCTAATCCAAAGTGATAAACGGGCTCATCCGACGTGCTTTAGCCAGCAACAGTGCCTTTTCAGCTTCGTTCTTGGACGCGGCATGTCGTGCTCGTACCTTTGCCAAACCAACTTTGCGCTTTCGGCGGCGAGCAATTTCACGTTGTCGTTCTGTACGTCCCATGAGCCAAAAAGTCCTGTTTTGCTGGAAACACGCGATCAATAATGTTGTGGTGCAATTTAACAAGGTGCCGACGAAAGTCAATCGGAGACCTCCGGTCGTCGAAAAATCGCGTATTTTGGAAGATTTTTTGCCAACGTTTTGTTTTAGGGTGGCCGGGGTTGGAGAGCATTCGCTCGAAACCCCGGGGCATCCTTCGCTCCGCTCAGTCCAGCCCCGGCCACCCCAACCCAACAAAGCAAGAGTGACAGAGCACAAGCGGCCTGCTCAGGAAACGTCGGGAGTTTGGATTTTCTGAGACGATTTCGGCGACAAAATTTTGTGTGGGCCGACTTCGCCGAAGTCGGCAAAGCAGATTTCAGCGAAATCTGTCTACTCATTTCGGTGCCGGTCGCGTGGGCTAAACACTCGGCTCGCCGTAAAGTATAAGACGGCGACCGCTCTCTCGTGAGCGGTTCTCAATCTTCCAACGCTCAGAACCTGGACTCGCAGGTGTTCCCGGAGGCTCGAAATGAATCGTATTGTCCTGACTGCCCGGCTGGTGATTGCCGGAGTTGTCGTTTTGTCTCAGCCGCTGTCGGCCCAGGAAAAAAATCTCGTGTATCCGAAGACGAAAACAGTCGAGCAGGTTGATGACTTCCACGGCACCAAAGTCGAAGATCCCTATCGTTGGCTGGAAGACGATGTTCGCACGTCGAAGGACGTTGCGGATTGGGTAGAAGCTCAGAACAAACTCACGTTCGATTTTCTGAATTCCATCCCGCAGCGAGCCACGATTCAGAAACGTATGACGGAACTCTGGAACTACGAAAAAATCGGAGCACCGCTCAAACGCGGTGGTCGTTACTTTTTTTCGCGGAACGACGGTCTCCAAAACCAGAACGTGATGTTCAGGCAGGACACGCTGGACAGCGAGGCGAAAGTGCTGCTCGATCCGAATGCCTGGTCCAAGGACGGGACAGTGGCTCTGTCCGGATCGGCGTTCAGTGACGATGGTCGTTACGTCGCGTACGGAGTTCAGGACGCGGGTTCCGACTGGAACACATGGAAGATCATGGAGATCGAAACCAGTAAGGTGCTCGATGACGAATTGAAATGGGTGAAGTTCAGCGGCGCAGAATGGACGCCGGACAGTCATGGCTTTTTCTATGCTCGCTATCCGCAGCCGGAAGAAGGTGCTGCATTTCAATCGCTTAATGCGAATATGAAAGTGTACTACCATCGAGTCGGCTCAGCCCAGTCCTCGGATGTCCTGGTCTACGAACGGCCCGATCATCCGGACTGGGGGTTTCAGTTGAGCGTCTCTGAAGACGGCCACTATCTGATCATTACGGTCTGGGTCGGCACTGATGATCGATATCGCATTGTGGTCAAAGATCTGACGGAACCGTATGGGCTGCCATACGAATTGATCGACAACTTCGAGCATGAATACTCATTCATCGACAACGATGATCACGTCCTGTACTTCAAGACGAACGTCGATGCACCGCTGCGGCGCGTCATCGCGATCGATCTGAAGAAACCAACTCGTGAAAACTGGAAAGAAATCATCCCGCAAACCGACAACGCACTCGCGAATGTGGGAATTGTCGGCAACATGTTTGTGTGCGATTATCTCAAGGACGCTAAGACGCAGGTTCGACTGCACGCGATGGACGGCTCGTTCGTGCGGGAAGTGGAATTCCCCGGCATCGGCACCGCCGCAGGCTTTGACGGTCGTCGAAAAGACACCGAGACATTCTATTCTTTCAGCGGTTTCGCTCTGCCGCCGACCACGTATCGGTACAATATGATTACGGGTGCAAGCGAGCTGTTTCGCAAGGCGGACGTGAAGTTCAATCCGGATGACTATGAGACATCCCAGATCTTTTACGACAGCAAAGACGGCACCAAAGTGCCCATGTTTCTGTGCCATAAGAAAGGGCTGAAACTGGATGGTTCGAATCCGACGTTGCTGTACGGTTACGGCGGCTTCAATATCTCAATCACGCCCAGCTTCAGCGTCAGCCGGCTCACATGGATGGAAATGGGTGGCGTGTTGGCCGTGGCAAACCTGCGAGGTGGCGGTGAGTACGGTGAGCCGTGGCACAAAGCCGGCACTAAGCAGAACAAGCAGAACGTGTTTGATGACTTCATTGCCGCAGCCGAATGGTTGATTGCGAACAAGTACACGTCATCGAAGAAATTGGCCATTCAGGGTGGAAGCAACGGTGGCCTGCTGATCGGGGCCTGCATGACGCAACGCCCCGATCTGTACGGCGCGTGCCTGCCAGCCGTCGGCGTCATGGACATGTTGCGATTTCACAAATTCACTGCCGGGCGATTCTGGACTGATGACTACGGCAGTGCGGATCACGCTGAAGAGTTTCCTGCGCTGCTGAAGTACTCGCCCTATCACAACCTGAAAGGCGGCACTCAGTACCCGGCGACGTTGATCACGACCGCTGATACGGACGACCGCGTCGTCCCCGGTCACAGCTTCAAGTTTGCATCACAACTTCAAGCCAGCCAATCCGGCACTGCACCGACCTTGATCCGCATCGAAACCCGCGCTGGTCACGGTGCCGGAAAACCGACCGCCAAGATCATCGAAGAGGCGTCTGATCAGTGGGCGTTTCTGGTCAAGACACTGGGGATGGATGTCAAATAATGTGGCCATCACGCTCCGCCGTGATGTGCCTTTTTGGAATGAATATTGTCAGCCAATTGCAGGTGGACTTCCCTCACATCGCTCGGCATAGCACGCGAGTTTGTGGCTGACGGGCCTTCAGCAAGGCTCATCTCGGCGGAGCGAGATGGCTACATTTTTCCGAATGCCTCGACAAATGCGTTAGTCCTCAACCAAGCAAACTCGTTCACAAGATTTGGTGAAAAGTTTTGAAAGGGCCTGAGAATTCCCTGAAGAAATGCGTAAATCCGGTATCAAAACAAATCGGAACGCATGGCCGCAAGGAGGATCTCAGGTGAAGAGAAATGTCGCAAAGACAGTGGCGAGACGCAAGCGTCGAGTGCTTAAGAGACTTGAACAAGCAAAGAAGCGGCGGTTTATGCGGGGATTAGATTCCACCCCCGTTATCGGTGCGAATGCGATGCAGTATGAACTTTCCGAACGAGTTCATGCGATCGGCCATGGCGGTATCGGCATGATGCTGAAACTGGCGAGACAGACGGGCCTGGTCAGTGAGATCGATCGACGCGTGCATCTGCTCAAAGTACATGCTCCGTATCAGGAGACCGAGCATCTGGATCGCTGGAATGAGCAGGGCGTGAAGTTCAATTTCGGTTACGAAAACCGAGCGAATCTGAAGGCTCTGGCCGAAGATCTCCCGGAATCCGCGTGGAAGCCGCTGACGCGATCTCAGCGGACCATCAAGACCACCGAACGAACCAAACCTTTGAACGTCAAGCGTCAGATCATTCGCGAACGCGGGTATGTTCATCTGGAACTGGAGCACGAAGACGTGGCCGAGTTCGAGTACAAGCCGACGGCGTGCCATCGCGGCTATCGGATGATCGTCGTTCGCAAGAACATCTCGAAAGAACAGGGCGAGGCGGTCCTGTTTGATGAGATTCGGTATTTCTTCTACATCAGCAACGACGCAAGGTCCGTAAAGCCCGAGCAAGTCGTTTTCAGCTGCAACAAACGCTGTGACCAGGAGAACTTAATCGCACAGCTGAAGAGCGGCGT
>JAYSPO010000509.1:0-7823 GCA_043722015.1 Candidatus Kuenenia sp.
AAAGACGGGCGTTTCCGGCGATCGCTGGTCCAACGTGTAAAACGTCCCACCCAACTGCGGATCTGCGGCAGAAATTTCCACCACATCACCGCGTTGCACCCAGCCAAGGTAGACGTCATCGTTGAAGTAAACGGCACGCGGAGTTCGCGGCGTAATTCGACTGATCTGCAGGCTGGTCTTCGAAAACACCAGAACCTGGCTGGATTCCGGCACTTTCAATTCCGCCATCAGCGACTTGAGATATCCATGCTGCGGTTCCCAAGTCACCTTGGCCTCGCCCGACTTGATCTTCTCAATCAGGCGAGCCACCGGATCGGTCGCGGTGGCTGAACTGTACAGGATCGGCTCCTGCTCAAAATCCAGCTGCGCCGTGGCGATACTGAAATTGAGCAGGGAGACGACGAATACCAAAAGTCTGAAATTTGACATCATGGCGAGCATTTCAGTCCAGAATCGGAACTTTATAACTCAACGCACCGATGGCTTTTCCTTTCGCGACGCCGCGATAGTTTTCATGGCACATGATGCACTTTTCCATCACGACCGGAATCGCAGTCGCTGCGAGCAGGAATTTTTTGTCACCTTCGACGACGACTTTATCGACGGAACCTTTACCCTCAAGTATCTGCTTAATCGCGTCTTTTTCGAATCCCGCTTTCGGAAGATTCTGATCGCTGTAGGGCTTCCCGGTCGCATCGACCAGACGCACTTCGTGCCAGCCCTTTTTCCCCACGGCCTCAAACAGGGCCTTGAACGCACTGCCTGCTGCCAAGTCCGTGTCGTCGTGCACGTAGTGTTCGGTTACCAATACGATTGCCGTCTTGTAGATGTCGTCCAGCATCCGCACTTCGCGACGAGCCCTCTCCACAGCAGGATCTTTGGCATCTTCGACGGCCATCGGTTCATTGGCAGTTCCGGTTTTCGGCACGGCGAAACTACCAACAACGATCGCGGCGGTCAGAATCAGGCTGGCAAGGGCGATTTTTCTGAATTTTCTCGGCACTTTGGAACTCCTTGAGCATGGCTCGCTAAAACAAGATGAACGCATCCTGTTTAAGAATATATTGATGAAAAGAAGATGTCAACATACTCTTTTAGCCGGAAAGGACTTTCGCCGTAAAGCGAACCGCCATGGGCGCACAACCGCTCCACCTCGCCGCGTTGCCATCCTTTTGACCACGACGCGTCGCTGGTCGCGGCGTTGCCACGAAGTCCTGCTCGGCAAGCGGGGTGTTGATTTAGTGATTCAGGTAGGGTGTGTGAAGCGGAGCGGAACACACCAGTTCCCTACGCTTTCCCAAAGTGGTGCGTTGCGTTCCGCTTCACGCACCCTACGATTAAATCAAAAGACCGCAAGCAGGACCTACCGAAATCGGCGACTACACCCCGTTCGCACCTTACCAATGTCCCACACTCGACTTACAGCACAAATACTCATAAAACAGCACTATGTTAGAGTCAGAGTCATTGACACCCGCAGCTGGACGAACTGTCGCGTCCTGCCGACGAATGGCAGCAGGAGCGACCGCGCCGCAGGTTTGGTGTGATTTTCTGATCTTCGCATTGCTGCAGGATGAATCTTTGGCTGCGGCGGCGATGCAGCGACTTGGAATTTCAGTGGAGTCTTTGCTGACACCGAGGCATTCGCCACAGGCCCTTGAACAAGCGGCCACACATCTGCAATCGAACGAATACGTTCATCTGGATGAGTGCACAACACATGGAGCGAGGTCGGTCGAGCCAGATGATCCGCTGGTGCTGATTCAGATTCTCGACCGCGCGGCTTTCCTGGCACGACGCGAACCGAATGCCAGCGGTATTTCCAGCGCACATTTGCTGGTTGCGGTGTTTGAGTCGAATGAATTGTTGCATAATCAGTTCACCGACTTCGGAGTGGATCGCGACAGGATTGTCGCGGAGCTCAACTTGGAAACCACCGTCACTGGAGTCTCGTTACCGATTGATTTTGACCTTAACTGGTCGTGCAGCCCCGTGACATCAACCCCTCGGTACAACAACACACTGGTAAGAGAATCCGAGTCTGTGTGGCGCATTCTGGACGCCAACCTGAATCGCAGTCGTGAAGGCCTGCGAGTGCTCGAAGACTACGCGCGATTTGTGCGGAATGATGCCGGTCTGAGCGAACAATTGAAAGTCCTGCGGCACGAACTTGTCGCAACTGAAGCAATGCTGCCACAGCTGAAATCTGACAACGGCGGGTCAGATTCACGTGATACGATCAGTGCGGAGCTTCTGTTGCATCGCGATACGGCACATGATATCGGGACTCAGATTTCCACCGCTGCCGAATCAATCCGCAACGACATTTCGGACGTAGTGATTGCCAACAGTCGGCGCGTTCAGGAAGCACTACGTTCGCTTGAAGAGTTTGGCAAACTCATCGCACCGGCTTTTGCGGGAAAGGTCAAACAGATTCGCTATCGCAGTTACACGCTGCAGCAGCAACTCAGCAGTGTTACGGATACGATCTCGTCTCCAAAGCAGCATGAACATCGCATCCAAAAATTGCAGCACGCCATGCTGTATGTACTGATCACCGAATCCCTGTGTCGACTTCCGTGGCAGCAGGTTGTTGAGGCAACTCTTCGCGGTGGCGCGGATGTGCTGCAATTGCGTGAAAAGCATTTGAGTGATCGCGAGCTGCTGCGTCGCGCTCGATGGACGGCGGATGCGTGTTTCGGGACAGTCTGTTTGTTCATTGTGAATGACCGCGCCGACGTGGCGGTGGCAGCAAATGCTGATGGTGTGCATGTCGGGCAGGAAGAGCTTTCCATTTCGGACGCGCGGGCGGTCCTGCGATCGGGGCAGATCCTTGGCATTTCAACGCACACGCTGCAGCAGGCTCAAGCAGCCAGGCTGGACGGCGCGGACTACATCGGCGTCGGTCCGACGTTTCCGACGGCCACGAAATCATTTTCTGAATTTCCGGGCTTGGCTCTGGTCACGGAAGTCTCCTGCAACGTACAAATCCCTGCATTTGTGATCGGCGGGATCGGTATCGAAAACGTCGAAATCGTGCGGCAGGCAGGAGGGACTCGAGTGGCGTTGGCGTCGAGTGTTGCCGGTTCGGAAAACCCGGAGTCAACTGTCCGCGAACTGAAGCGACAGTTGGGAAAACCAGCCGTATCGTAGGCGAGGGCACCTAACTCTCTGTCAGTCGTGAATTGATGTGTGCCACTGGCTCGGGCAGTGCTTCCTGCAAATGGGGAGCACTGACAAAGCCAGTGGCACGCAATCAATCAACTCACTTCAAAAAATGTGATATTCTTTCCGTTTTGCGATGGCAGTTGCAAATTCCATGAAAAAATTCCTGCAAATCCCACCAACGGAGCGGTGCAAGACTGCGTAGATCACGCAGGAGAAGCCCGGAAATGTGGACAATGTCCGAATCGGACGCTGAAGATCAATCACTTGATTCCGAGGATTCATCAGAAAATGGTGGAGTTCCGTCGGAGAGTGAAGTACGTCTTGTTCATGCGGCTCGAAACGGTGATAACGACGCTTTCGGAGAGTTGGTTCAGCGTTACGAACGTCGAGTTCTTAAAGTCATCCGGCGTTTCATTCCGGATCTTGAAATGGCGACGGATCTCGTGCAGGAATCCTTCCTGCGAGCGTTTGAGCGAATGGATCAGTTTGATCCGTCTCGACGGTTTGGGCCGTGGTTGTTCCGGCTGGCCGTGAATCTGACTTACGATCATCTGCGAAAAGTCCGTCGACGTGGCAAGTGGGCGTTGTTTACAGACGCCGGAGAAGATCGAGCGCCGGATCCGTCGGTGGCTGATCCTCGTAAGAATCTTGATTTGTCACAGGAAGTTCAGGTCGTGCTGGCAGAGATTCCTGAAGCGTATCGCACAGTTCTGATCTTGCGGGATTTGGAAGGCTTTTGCACGTCGGATGTGGCGGCAGTCACAGATCGCAGTGAAGCCACAATTCGCTGGCGACTGGCTGAAGCTCGTAAAATGTTCCGTGAAGCCTGGGAGCGGCGTGAACGGCGCGCAGAAAAGACACGTCTGGTGCAGGGTGAGACATGAAAGAGATCGCTATGGCAGTGAATTGTTCTGAAGCAAAACATCTCATTCATCTGGACGTAGGTGATGATCTGCGTGCGGAAGAAGAGCAACAGTTGGCAACTCACATGGAACAATGCGGCGATTGTCGTTCGTATCATGCAGGGATGTCGAATGCGATGAGTACATTGCTGACATTGCGGGATGATCCGGCGTTGGCGTTTGACAGCTTGAAGTCCGGATCTGTCTGGCCATCGCTGTCGCGGGAAATTGCACGACGCAGGACATCGCCACGAGTTGCCCGTAAATTCAATATGCAGGTTGTGGCGTTGAGTGTGTGTTCGTTGTCTCTGGCGGTTGTGACGATGGTTCAGAGTTTGTCGTCGATGCGCAAAGATCAGGACCCGACCGGCTTGGTACCGAGTCTGACGATTTCCAATCAGCCGCAGTTTCCGCCGGTCTATCACAATTCACACGCAGTGTGGACTGCAGTGTTGCCGCTGGAGGCACCTGTTTCTCTTCCGCAGTCGTTTTAAAATGCCGGGTATGTGATGCGCCGGAGAAGGTTGACCGACTCTCCCTCGGCAACTCACTTCATCAGGGGAGGGTATTACCCCATCAGGGGGGATTTCCGTATTTCCTAAGAATTTTTTCATGTCCATGGCAACTCGGCTGTGATCGGTTCGAGACTTACCTGTCGTCGTCTCATTCGCCATTCAGCGGAGTCATGCCATGTTGAATTCGCCCACCTTCCTTGCGTCTGTGCGTCGAACCCGAATCGGGCGATCCGGCGAGTTACGAAAAGTCTCCACCCGTCAGCAAGGAGTTTTTCTTTCATCCGGCACAAAGCGTGTGCCGATGTCGGTCGTGCAGGCGGTCGGGTTCGATGTACTTGTTTCAGGAGCCGGAGACTGGAAGTCAGGTCAAAGAGTGAACGTTGGATTCATCTCTTCGATTCCCTTGATGGAACTCACAATCTCCGGAAGAATCCATTGGCGTGAGCAGACGCATTCGGCAGTAGAATTCGGAATTGTGCTCGACGATTCGCTGCCGGAGGAGTTTGTCGTCCGGGAACCCGGTTGTTTACGGAGCGCGCTTCGCTTTACAAGCCGAATCACGGGCACATTGCACTGGCTTGAACCCCATTCGGTCTCAACGTCGGCAACCGTAGTGAACTATTCGCGCGAAGGTATCTGTCTGCAGTCCGACATGGCACTGAAAATCGGCACGGAGATGCGGTTTGCATGGACCAGGGACGGTGTCGAAACGTCCGTGACCGGGATTACACGCTGGACGATTGGACAGGACGGCGGCTCGCAGATTGGCTGCGAACTGACGAACGACATGGGATATGCGATTGCGGGTGTGACTGTCATTCCAGCCAGAACGTCGCACTAAGTCCCCATTGAGGTCTTCGCGAAACTCGATGATGCGGGAAATCCACATTGACATTGACGATTCCACAAAAGTCTGGTGGCAATCCGACAAACCACGGTGTGCCTGAGCATTATCTCGAAATTTGCCGAAATCGTGGCAAGTCCGAATTGAGCTTCTGTGTATCATGCAAGAGGCTACAATAGCTCCATATTGTGAGATCTGCTGTCGGTACAATCACACGAACTTCCACAGACTGCTCGCGTCGATTGAGGTGTCGCGCCGGGCTGTCTGCCGGTAAATGTTCGGGGTCGTGCGGCGGCAGGATCCTGTGGTGTCCTGTTTCATCGCTCTTTGGAACTATGCGTCATGAAAATGCTTGATGTGTTGAAGCGCAGGTTGATCGGAACTCGGGACTCGCGACGTAAGCAAGTTGCCGCACTTGTCGCGATTGATTCGCTGGAATTTCGATTGCTGCTCACTGCACCAACGATGACCGACAGTGAACAGTACATGCTCGAACTGATCAATCGGGCTCGTGCCAATCCGAGCGCAGAAGCAGCACGATTGGGAATCGGGCTGAACGACGGACTACCCGCCGGAACGATTACAACTTCCGCAAAGCAGCCTCTGGCAGCTCAACAGCAGTTGATCACGGCGGCAGGTCTGCATTCGCAGGACATGCTGGACCGCGACTACTTCGACCACACGACGCTGGGATCTGGCAAGACGTTTGACGAGCGCGTGACAGATCAGGGATACATCTGGATGAATGTCGCAGAGAACATCGGCTACGCCGCAAAAACAGTCAACGCTTCGCAGACAGTTTACATCAACGAAATCCACGACGGTTTGATCAGGAGCTCCGGACATCGCGAGAACATTATGGCTCCGGTATCGGAAGAGTTGGGGATTGGGGCGAAACTGGGTTCGTTTCATCCTCCCGGTAATCCGACGATATTCCAGTTTACGGAGATGGTCACGCAGGATTTTGGCACCCGCAACCTTAATCCATACATCACAGGCATTGTCTATACCGACGCCAACAACAACAATTTCTACACGATTGGCGAATCCATTCGCAGTGGCACAGTGACCGCTGTCAATGTGTCAACCGGGGCCGTGTTTTCAGACACGATCGGTATTTCCGGAGCTTATGGATTTGTCGTGTCGGCCGGAACATATACGGTGACTGCGACATTCTCACTCAACGGTGCGACACAGTCGTTTCAGAAGCCTGGAAACGTGATTGTCGGGACCGATAATGTGAAGGTCGATTTCGAGACGAATTCAGGTGTTCTGGTTCCGTTGGCGATCTCCCTGGGATCAACGGCCACCACCCTGAACGAAAACGGCGTAACAGCGACGACGATGATGACCGTGACTCGCAACGGAAGCCCGGCGTTGAGTCTCACCGTGAACCTGACGTCCAGTGATACGACAGAAGTCACAGTTCCGGCGACGGTGGTGATCCCAGCGGGACAGTTGTCAGCGACATTTACGGCTTCAGCGGTCAATGACGGAACCATCGACGGCAATCAGATGTCAACGATCATGGCAACGGCATCCGGATTTCCGCCCACGAGTCGCATACTGACCGTTACAGATCGAACTTATCCAACGTTGCCGCAAGGCATTCAGACGGCGGCAACGGCACGACCGACATTTACTTGGACCGCGATCAGCAACGCCGCAACATACGAAGTTTATGTGAATAACGTCACAACCAATCAGCCACGTGTTGTTAACGCAACAGGCATCGCGTCGAATTCCTACACAACGACGGTTGATCTTCCGATTGGTACGTTCAATGTCTGGGTGCGTGGCTTCACCGCTGCCGGTCTGGCGAGTGGCTGGAGTCCTGCAGCGGTCTGGAAACTTCGTCCGACCACGACGGTACTCAATTCTGGTCGCACAGAGCCGAGTAGTAGTTTCAGGATCGACTGGAACCCGATTCCTGGCGCATCAACGTACGACGTCTGGATCAACCGGTTGACGTCTTCGACAATTGAGTATCGCCGGAACCCCAGCGTCATCGGAACCACACTTTCAGTTTCCAATTTTGATGTTGGAAGTTACGGCGTTTGGGTACGTGCGAGCAACTCGGCAGGCGATGTTGTGGGCTGGAGTCCTCAGGCCACGATCAACGTGAATTACGCCCCCACTGGAATATCAGTGATCGCCGTAAATCTGACATCGACTCCAACTTTGACCTGGTCGTCCGTGGGCGGCGCGGCGCTGTACGATGTCTGGATTGACAACCTGACAACCGGAGCAACAGCTGTCGTCCGTAATTCCTCTGTAGCGGGCACTAATCTTGAACTTAGTGGTCTTGCCCCGGCGTCGTATCGCGCGTTCGTCCGAGGCCGCGATTTGCCCGGCGGCGGTTACTATTTGTGGAGCACGGGATTTGACTTCGAG
>JAYSPO010000510.1:0-1076 GCA_043722015.1 Candidatus Kuenenia sp.
GGACATGCAAAAAGGAGTTTCGAGTGAGCCAGTCGAAGACACGGAAGCGCCAAGTCAAAGAACGCCAGCGTCAGATAAGAATTACACGAAAGAAGCTCGCCGAATGCAAGCGACGCATCGACAGAAGGAACGAACATAAGGTGCGAGATAACTCGGTGCCCGTGTTTACGATGCGAACCGTGCGGTTTGAAATTGCCGATCGAATGCAAGCCACATGCTATGGCGGACTCGGCCTCATTCATCCGCTGGCTCATCAAAGCGGACTGGTCAGTGCGATCGATCGGCGTCTGCAATTGTTGAAGAACCACTTCCCGTATTTCGAATCCGATCATGTGCTCAACATTGCTTACAATGCGCTCAGTGGTGGACGGTGTCTGGAAGATCTGGAACTGAAGCGAAACGATGAAGCGTACCTCAACCTGATCGGTGCGACACGGATTCCTGACCCCACCACGGCAGGTGACTTCTGTCGTCGATTCGAAACAAAGGCCGACATCGACGCACTGCATGATGCGATTGATGATGCGCGACGCATCGTCTGGGCTCGTCAGCCGCAGGAGTTCTTTGAGCGGGCCATTGTCGATATGGATGGACACACCGTCGAGACCACGGGCGAATGCAAAGAAGGCATGGACATCAATTACGAGAGTCGATGGGGCTATCATCCACTGCTGATATCGCTGGCGAATACGAAGGAACCACTGCGAATCATGAACAGGCCCGGCAATCGCCCCAGTCATGAAGGTGCGGCCGCGTACGTCGATAGTGTCATCGTGATGCTCAATAGCAACGGCTGGAGATCGATCCTGCTTCGAGGAGACACGGACTTCAGCCAGACGGAGCATCTCGACCGCTGGGACCGCGGCGGCGTGCTGTTTCATTTCGGTTACGACGCGACTCCGAATCTCAAGGAAACTGCAGCGGAATTGCCCGAATCTGAATGGACAAGACTGGAACGACCCAGCGGCGTTCGGCTGACAGACAAACGTCGCCAAAAACCAGAGCGTGTGAAAGAACAAATCGTCATCGATCGCGAGTACAAGAACATCAAACTGCTGAGCGAGGACATTGCGGAG
>JAYSPO010000511.1:0-1439 GCA_043722015.1 Candidatus Kuenenia sp.
TGGAGTCCCTGGACTCATACCTTTTCCTCGTCTGTCCTCAAGGCAGCGAGACTCCGCTGGCAAACCTGGTAAATATCCAACTGCTGAGTTGCACGGGAGCCAATACCCCCGACTTTATCAGTCTTGTGGTCAAAAAACACTTCGACTATTACCGGAATGCCTATGACGATTCAGCGGTCGGTGACAATTTCTGGGAGCAGCTGAAGGAACCAATACAGGCCCTGAACCAGGAATTCAGTGTGCTCTTCAGGTCAGCCGTTCAGGTTGCTGCATTCTTTCACCGACTCAGTCGGCGTGGCCTGGTTGCGACGGGGAACGAAAGTGTCGCGGATTCACTTCGTCGCATTGCGACAGAAGTCGCTGGCACCGACCGGCGAGTTGTTCGTGAATGGTTTCGAAGTCTGCCTGCGCATGCCCAGCTGTATGCGATGCTGGTCCGGCTGTTCGATGGCCTTGGCGGGGACAGAGTCCATGAGATCTTTCGCTTGATTGCCGGACACTTGTCTGCGGAGATTCCAGAGCTTCATGCCGAACGCCGGACGGGGCTGGAGGAATTGTACGAACAGATCCATGTCGTTCCCGGTGAAAATGACTCGCTCACGTTTGAATTGTCGATCTATGCCAGTGAAGTAGAACGACAGATCGAAAGCTTTCGGCATCTGCTCTGGGATGCCATCCTTGAAACGGTCGTGCCCTGGATTAAATCCCATCCGGCCCCGGCGGACTGGATGCTGCGAATGAAGCTTGGCCACGCCATCGGGCGGCTCAGTGTGTATGAATGGGAACAATGTCGTGGTCTGCTGACAGACCTGGCATCTCATCCGCATGGTGCGGTGGCCTCAGTGTGTGGCTACATTGTCCACGCCATCGTGACGCAGGGAGGTCCCGGAAAAAGTCATGAACGACTTCGTGAGATCAATGCATTGCTGAAGGAGTGGGCTGGCTCCGGGGATCCCAATCGGAACTGGACGGTCGCGGCAACGGTGTGGCGATTTTATGAACCTTTGGTCATTCTCGTTGAAACAGACAACGGATCTGATCCGGATCGTCGCCAGTGTCTGTTGCAGGCACTGCAGGACACGGAAGACATGCTGGAGACTGTTGCGTCACGATTTATCAGGGAAGATCAGAAAGAGTTGAGGGCAGAGGGGTGGGACATTCTGGACAGTATCGTTCGAGCAATTCGCGAAATGTTCAGAATCCATCCCGCGCGGACAGTTGCGCTAGTCATTCGTTGGCTGGAAGGGGGCGAGGCATCGGCTGCTGAGCAAGTTCCCGATTCGCAATTCTCGGGTGCTGACAGCTCAGTTGCTGAAAACTTAGGTGCTGAAAGCGCGGAGACGGAAAACAACGATTCGACCGACGAGGAAGAACAATCGCAGAGGGACACGACGCGGAAAATGCACGTGGCTGAGTTTGAGCGATTTTTGGTGCGTTAT
>JAYSPO010000512.1:0-1671 GCA_043722015.1 Candidatus Kuenenia sp.
ACAGCGATTGCCACCGTGCTGCTTGCAGGATCGATGCTGACATTGGGACTTGTGAGCTGGCTTGATTCAAGGAGTCGTCACCATGCATCTTAGTTCTCGACAAACCCGGCACGCCGGAAAGATGGTCGCCAATGAACCACTATGGCTCCGAATGGTCCTGATACTGCTGGCATGTCTGACGACTGCAGTCCTGATCATCGTACCGCTCGTCTATGTCTTTGTTCAGGCGTTTGCTGACGGACCAGAGGCGTGGTGGTCAAACCTGTTTCACGATCCTGACACGCGTCATTCCGTGTTTCTGACACTGACTGTCGCGCCACTGACCGTCGTTCTCAATACTCTTTTTGGACTCGCTGCAGCGTGGACAATCACAAAGTTCCGATTTCCCGGACGAACACTGCTGATGACATTGCTGGACCTGCCATTTGCCGTTTCGCCTGTGGTCGCAGGTCTGATGTTCGTCCTGTTATTCGGCATGCAGGGCTACTTTGGACCGGCATTGCGGGAATGGAATATCCGCATTATCTTCGCCTGGCCTGGGCTTGTGCTGGCGACGACATTCGTCACGCTGCCCTTCGTTGCACGCGAGCTGATTCCGTTGATGCAGGCGATCGGGAGCGACGAAGAGCTTGCAGCGATCAGTCTCGGCGCGAGTCCGTGGCAGATGTTCTGGCGAGTCACTCTGCCGAATATCAAATGGGGACTGCTCTTCGGAATTATCCAGTGTCACGCACGGGCCATTGGTGAATTCGGCGCGGTGAAAGTTGTCTCCGGCGGCATCATCGGCGAAACCGACACGATGCCACTGAGAGTTGAAAAGCTGTTTCAGGAATACAACAACCCCGGCTCATTTGCCGTTGCTTCCGTCCTCACACTCATGGCGTTGGCGACGCTGGGAGTAAGAATACTGCTCGAACGATGGGCCGAATATCAGATCCAGTCGATGACTTCAGAACAGGAACTCAAACCATGAGCATCAGCATTCAAAACGTGTCACGTCGCTTCGGCTCATTTCAGGCACTTGACGATGTCACGCTGGAGGTTCCGTCAGGTAGTTTGACAGCATTGCTTGGCCCATCGGGCTCGGGCAAGACGACATTGCTGCGAATCGTCGCCGGGCTGGAATCTGCAGACGCCGGGTCTGTGCTGTTCCAGGACGAAGATGTGTCAGAGACATCCGCTCGTGATCGCGGCGTCGGTTTCGTCTTTCAGCACTACGCTTTGTTTCGGCATATGACGGTGTTTGAGAACGTCGCTTTTGGTCTGCGGGTCCGCAAGGTTTCCAACGACGAAGTGCGTGAGCGTGTGAATGAACTGCTGAAAATGGTTCGACTCGAGAGTCTTGGCAATCGCTTTCCCACGGAACTGTCGGGAGGTCAGCGGCAGCGAGTTGCCCTTGCCCGAGCGCTCGCCGTGCGTCCCAAAATGCTGTTGCTCGACGAACCCTTCGGGGCTCTTGATGCAAAAGTGAGGCAGGAACTTCGAACGTGGTTGAGGAAACTGCACGAGGAGATGAATGTCACGACCGTCTTCGTGACACACGACCAGGAAGAAGCGTTCGAAATGGCCGATCAGGTTGTTGTGATGAATCAGGGACGCATCGAACAAATCGGAACCCCACAGGCAGTCTTTGATCAACCGTCAACGGCATTCGTGATGGATTTTCTTGGC
>JAYSPO010000513.1:0-1089 GCA_043722015.1 Candidatus Kuenenia sp.
CACGAGATCAACCCACTTTATTCATTGGCCCCATTTAATAATATTCTGGATGCAAGTGCGGCCTTCACGTCCTGGTACCTTGCCAATCCTTCGAACCGTCTTGAGCAAGCCAACATGGAATGGATGTGGCTCACGGGCGGGCGAATTGATGTGGCGACTGCGACTCCGCAAGTTCGCGATGGAAGGTGGGGTGATGCGAATGCATTGTGGTTTCATCTTTTTGGTGGTGGAGCACGCAGTGTCGGGTCGTTGCCACGACCAGGACGATCAGGAAATCTGACGGTTCCCACATCGAGTCTTGCATTCAATTTCGGCGGGCTCGATGGTTATGATGACAATGGGGACACGCTGGAAGGGATTGCGAGTATTGCTGCGGGTACTCTGACAGGTCGCATTCGAGGCTTTGTGCATCCGTTGGACTTCGCGGGGCGCGGACGGCGTACGGTACTGCTGGATCCTCGATCTCCAGTTATGTATCGCCCAGTCGCGACCCTGCCAGATCGGTGGGGCCGATACTTTGATTATCCGCTGGTGGGAAACAACACAGGCGTTTTTGACTCCTCAAAATATCTGGGAGGCCAGGATGGGGCGATCGGGAATCCAACGGTGACCGGCGACAACTTAATTGCATTCAGTAATGCTGCGAATCCCTCGTATGGTGCTAATTTTGAAGATCCCTATGAAACGAGTATGGACCATGATCATCCGCTCCGGCCGGATGATCAACTGTACGCCATCTCCGAGACTGTCAGTGCCCATTTGACGATGACTGATAAGGGCGGTGCTGAAGGCCTCAGCAATCGCCTGGAGGAAGTGGCACCGATCACGTTTGCTGGTGGCAACGTCGCTCGCAGTTCGTTGTTCACGACGCTGTCGAATTCGTTCCGTTACTTTTCAATTCGACACGACCTGAACATGCGGCCGTGGGAGTGGACTGCTGACAGCGATGGCGACAATTTCCGGGAATTCCCTCCGCAGTTCTACTTAGACACAAATGGAAACGGAATGTTGGATCCTGATCCTGCCTCTCCTGATACACTGGTGCCGGTGTTTGGTGCACAGGATCCGTTCCGCCCGCAGGTGCGACGG
>JAYSPO010000514.1:0-5285 GCA_043722015.1 Candidatus Kuenenia sp.
ATGAAGTTGCCGCGTTGCAGCAAATGGGTTTCGGGCGACATTTGACGGGACGCGACCTTGTGGTGTTCGACGCCGACGGGTCTGTGATCGATAACAAACTGCGTTGGCAGGATGAGCCGGTGCGTCACAAGATCCTGGACTGCATCGGCGATCTGGCGTTAAGTGGTCGCGTCTTTGTCGGACGCGTGGTGGCTCGTCGAAGTGGCCACAAATTAAATCATGTCATGGCCAAGACGCTGTCGATGATCGAAATTTGCCAGGCATTGTTACAGCGGGCGGCGTAATCCCTGTCTGGCCGCGAATGGATGAACAAACTGAAGAAACGGATGTCTTCCGAACTTAAGCGATCAGGATGATCCTCATGGAAACAAAAATTTCTCCGATGTCGCAGGTTGATCCGGCTGCCAGGATTGGAGACGGCGTTGTGATCGGGCCATTCTGCGTCGTTGGTCCGGACGTCGCAATCGGCGATGGCACGCATCTGAAAAGCCATGTCGTGCTCATTGGTCGCACTACGATCGGCAGCGACAACTGCTTCTGGCCGAATTCCGTGATCGGGGGCGATCCGCAGGACGTCAGTTGGCAGGATTCCGATACGGAAATCGTGATCGGCAACAACAATTGTTTTCGCGAAGGCGTCACCGTCAATCGTGGGGCCGAGAAAGAAGACGGAATCACCCGCATCGGCAATCACAATCTGTTCATGGCCAACAGTCATATCGCGCACAACTGCAGAATTTTCAACAACGTGATTCTGGTCAACGGAGTTCTGCTGGGCGGGCATGTGCATGTTCACGATGGCGCGATCGTGTCGGGAAATTCGGTGGTGCATCACTTTTCGACCGTTGGCCGACTAAGCTTCATCAGCGGTGGTTGTCGCGTGCCGCATGACATACCGCCGTTCATGCTGGCAGCAGGCAGCGACAATCCTGAACTGAAAACCATCAATATCGTGGGCATGCGTCGCGCCGGGATTTCGAATTCCACAATCGAAGTTGTCAAAGAAGCATTTCGCCTGCTGTATCGTCGCAATCGTCCGTTGAGCGAGGTTCATCAGCATTTTGATGAGACTCTGGAAGGCGTGATTCCGATGGAACTGTCACTGCTGTTGACGTTTATCGAAAACCAACGTGCCGGGAAACTGGGACGGGCTCGCGAAGCGGTTCGCCACAAAGCAGCTGCTGCCGAAACACAGACACACACTTCACAGGAACGCAAGGCCGCATGAATCGAGTTAAACTGGCAGTCATTGGTGTCGGAGCCCTCGGGCAGCATCACGCTCGAATTCTTTCCACCATGCCTGACGTGGAACTTGTCGGTGTCGTGGATTCCCGGGAACAGCAGGGGCGCGAGATTGCGACTAAGCACGGCACGCAATGGTTTGGGTCCCCCGATCAGGTCTTGCCACTGGTACAGGGCGTCGTGATTGCTGTCCCGACCATTTATCATCACGAAGTCGGCTTGCAGTTTCTGGAAGCCGGCATTCCGGTGCTGATGGAAAAACCGCTCGCCAACAACCTTCATGCTGCTCAGGCACTCCAGCGCATGGCAGCGTTTCGACGTTCAATCCTGCAGGTCGGGCATGTCGAACGGTTTAACCCGGCGTTCGAACTGCTGCAGCAGAAAATTGACCGTCCACTTTACATTCGTGCTCAGCGAGTCAGTCCCTATACTTTCCGCTCGACAGATATCGGCGTCGTTCACGACCTGATGATTCATGACATCGATCTGGTGCTGGCTCTGACAGGCGATTCAATCACCAGTGTCGATGCGTTTGGTGCTGTGACGTTTGGGCCGCACGAAGACATGGTGGTGGCTCGCCTGAAGACATCGTCAGGAATAATCGCCGACATTACTGCCAGCCGCATGAGTCCCGTGGCTGATCGCACAATTCAGGTTTTTTCGACAAACGGCTGCGTCACTGCGGATCTCAATCAACGCACCGTCAGTTGCTGGCAACCCGTCGCCCCGCTGGCTGCCAGGCCGAGTCTTGTGCACGACATCATCGCGGCAACCCCGGATCCACTGACCCTGAAAAACGAAGTGTTTACAAAGTGGATCACAAATGAAACGTTCCAGGCTTCGAGCGCCGATGCGCTCACGGCCGAGCTGACGGATTTTGTGCGTTGCATTCGAACAAACGGACGGCCTCGAGTATCCGGCGAAGATGCCGTGACAGCTCTGGAAGTCGCCGATCGCGTGCTGGCCGGAATGGCGAAGTGGTCGTGGCAGGATAAAGTGCCGAATATCGCCGCCGCAAGAGCCGCGTAGCGACCGATCGGATGTAGGATGGACATTCATGTCCGTCGCACGACCATGAAACACGGTCGAGGCGAAAGTTATTGTGACTTTTCAACGGTTCGCTCGTGCGAAGGTGCTTGGCCAATATCTCGGACATGAATGTCCAAGCTACAGGAATCGCAGCTTTTCATTGATGATGAGAATGACATGCGTGCCTTCGCGCATGGAGATCCATAAGCGATACAATGTGACGCACTTCACCATCCACTCAATGGGACTGTCGTTTCAATCGTTTAACGGCAAGCCGCAGGCGTCGTCGCCAGGTTTCGCCTACGCCTGCGGCTTGCCGTTAAACGAAAATACTTACCGAGGAGACTAGAACGACGGTCCCCAATCCACATGGAGAAACCACGATGCCTCGTCACGACGATCGAGCGCTCGATCAGTTGCGCCCCGTTCGAATTCAACGCGGGTTTGTAAAGACGGCGGCAGCAAGCGTCCTGATTGAGGCGGGCAATACGATGGTGTTGTGTACGGCCAGCCTGGAGCGTACGCTGCCACCGTGGAGGAAGCCAAGGAAAGAGGGTGATATCGCCCTGGGATGGGTCACGGCCGAATACAACATGCTGCCCGGCAGCACGACACCTCGGAAACAGCGTGACCGCAGCAAGGTGGACGGTCGAACCACCGAAATTCAGCGACTCATCGGACGCTGTTTACGAGCCGTCGTGGACTTTGCCGCGCTGGGTGAGAACACAATTACGATTGACTGCGACGTGCTGCAGGCCGACGGAGGCACTCGTACGGCCAGCATCACGGGCGGTTTTATCGCGCTGGCCGACGTCGTCCATCAACTGGCATTGCCACGTCCGGTGCTGGTGGACACCGTAGCGGCGATCAGTGTCGGCGTTGTCAACGGCGAATCTGTGCTGGACCTGGACTACAAAGAAGACAGTACAGCCGAAGTTGACATGAACGTCGTCATGACCGGTTCCGGCAGGTTTATCGAGGTGCAGGGCACGGCTGAAGGTGCTCCGTTCAGCGAAGAAACACTGCAACGAATGCTGGCGGTTGGCAAGTCCGGTATTCGCCAACTGACAGCGTTGCAGCGTGAAGCACTGGACGCGGCATGGCCAGCAGTTGCAAGCGCGTCCTGGTCCTGACGCAGGCGACCGTTATTTGGAGTGCGGCGACTTGTCGCCGCTTTGCCTTTCCAACACGGCATTTTTGTCAATCGGCCTGGGAAAACAGCGAATATTCCATTTTAATTTCAGGTGAAGTCGGCAGAACATACGAAAGTCTTGTCCAGAGCCAAATTACCTGAAAAAGAAAGTGGTGACGAGTCACCGCACTCCAAAGGTCGCTTGTTTAGATCCTTTCTTTTCAACAACTTCGCATTTTGCGAGCATCTTTTCGACTGCAGTTCTTTGGGATTTCGAAATTCGGACTTCGGATTTGCGGCTTCGCCGCGCTAGGGCCGGGTGCTCTGTCAGAAATGAATGATGGGTGTCCGTTAAAAGTTGCGGCAATCTGGTCCCAACGGTGTTGAAGACGAAGCCAAACCACTACCATCCAAAATCGGGGATCGGGGCCACGATCGTGCTTGTGTGCCTTTGGGAAAGTCTGTTTCTTCCCATCATGCGATTCCTGCAGAATGCGAAGGAGTTTTGGGATGACGCGGCTCAATGCATTGAGATGTCGCCGCCACGACACTGTATCAGTTTTGATGTCCGCCATAATGCTCGGCTGCGGATTACTGTTGTGTGACGCGAACGCCGTATCGGCGGCGGAAACGCCGAACGTCCTGTTTATCCTGTGCGACGACCTGCGTCCGGATGCCGTAGGGTGTTTCGGGTCTGAACATGTCCGGACGCCGCATATTGATGCACTGGCAAGGCGGGGCGTCACGTTTACGAATACATTTTGTACCACATCTCTGTGCTCACCCAGTCGCGCGAGTCTCCTGACTGGTCTCTATGCCCATCGCCACGGCGTTCGCAATAACTTTACCGAACTCTCAAAGCAATTGCCTCAGTGGCCCGCAGCGCTGCAGAACGGCGGCTACAAAACGGCTTACATCGGCAAGTGGCACATGGGGGAAGAAAACGACAATCCCCGTCCCGGTTTTGACTGGTTTGTCTCCCATAAAGGGCAGGGAAAGTACTTCGACACGGAATGGAACATCAACGGTCAGCAGCGTGAGACACCGAAGGGCTATTACACGCACGTCGTTACGGATTATGCCCTCGACTGGCTTAAGCAACGCACGCCCGGTGAACCCTGGGCGCTGTGTCTGGGGCACAAGGCTCCGCATTCGTTCTATTTTCCTGAACCGAAGTACGAACATGCGTTTGACACGATCAAGGTTTCGTATCCGCCCAGTGCCACGATGCTGGATGGAAAGCCGGACTGGATTCGACAGCGACTCACGACCTGGCACGGAATTTATGGCCCGCTGTTTGAATGGCGTAAGAAGTTTCCCGACACGCGACCAGAAGCGGTCGCTGATTTCGAGAGAATGGTTCATGCGTACTGGGGCACGGTGCTGAGTGTTGATGACAGCGTTGGGCGACTAACGGAGTTCCTTGAAAAAACCGGTCAGCTCGAACGCACAATCATTGTCTTCATGGGCGACAACGGCCTGCTGGAAGGCGAACATGGCATGGTCGATAAACGTACAATGCACGAACCCAGTATTCGCATCCCGATGGTTGCTGCCGGGCCGGGTTTGCCATCGGGAAAGAAACTCGATGCACAGGTTCTGACGATCGATGTGGCTCCGTCCATCCTGGATCTGTGCGGCATGCCTCCGCTTGAGAATATCCAGGGGCGATCATTCAAGGCGGTGTGCTACGATCATGATGCCGCATGGCGTGATGCGTGGTTCTACGAATACAATTATGAGAAACAGTTTCCGTACACACCCAATATTCGCGGCATACGAACCGACAGCTGGAAGTTCATGCACTATCCTCACGGAGACGGCACGCCAGATCGACATCTGGCAGAGATGTACGATCTGAAAAACGATCCGCTCGAACTTG
>JAYSPO010000515.1:0-9374 GCA_043722015.1 Candidatus Kuenenia sp.
GCTGAATTGTTGAGCCCAGCCCCGGCGACCGATCATCAGAGTCGTTCAGCCGTGATGGTTCGCGTTCTTCGTGAAGATTGAATGTGCGTGCAGGTCTGCGATCGACATGGCTTGTCAGAAGATTGAATCGCCCGTTGACCTGATCGTAGAAGCTCACATTCCCGACTCCGACGCTTCGGCTGAAATGCGAATACAGGGGATCGAACTGGCGTCGCTGCCGATGGAATTGATGCCACGGTTGAAAACCTGTGTTGGCATATCGCGGGCCATAGTAGTCACCGAAGTAATAGTGGCAGGAGCGGGGACGAACCCACAGATTCCAGTGCAGCTGATTTATCGCGATGACCACCTGTGGAGTGAACCCACGGGATCGATTCCTGGAGGAAAATCGTCGAAAACGATACGGAGCAAATAACAGACCACGCCGGTTCAGGGGATAATCCCAATATCCGTTGCAGTTGAGGTAACCCCGCGGTGTCCAGACGTGGCGTGCGGGAATCCAGATCCAATTGCTGTATCCCGCGCTCCAGTATCCCGGGCGCCATGCATAGCGACGGTCGTTCCAGTTCCAACAGCCGGGGATCCAGATGTGCTCCTGTGACGGCGCAAGACCAACTGGACCAAGCTCCAGCGATTCCGGCGGTGCGGCCTCTACATATTGAATTTCTTCTTTCTGTTCAGGAATCCATGTCCCCGAAATCCATTGATAGCCCGTTTCAGCCTTCGACCAATAACCCGGCAGCCAGCGAGCTCCCTGTGGAACTTCGCGCCAGATTCCACTGACCCAAAAGAAATCCTGGTCGTCATCGTCCCAGGCCCAGTAGCCTGAAATCCACTCAACCTGGCGACCATCAGGACGCACATCTGGCGGAAGTTCTTCGATGGGTTCCGGGGGCTGCTGTGGAACAATAAGACCCTGTACCGGATTCTGATTGAATTGCTCAGCAAAGGCCTCATGCACGGGACCGCGGAGCATCGGTTCTGCCCCATCGACGCTGTCAGCATCGACCTGATGGATCGGGCCCGGGACGGGAGGCAGGACAGGTGTGCTGCCAGGAGCAAGCTTGTTCTCCGGTGCCAGTTGGGACGGCCCCTGCGGATCTGAGAGCGGAACAGGAGGTAGCTCCTGCATACCCTGAGCGTTCAGTGGAAGGACAACTCCCACTGCTGCGACAACACTCAAAATCGAAAACGCTTTGCAGGAATATCGACTCATGGTGTGTGTTTCCTGTCATTGACTCGAAAGCTCGAAATGATTGTGTCAAACGATGCAGAGACATCTCTGAGACGCAGGGCAAATGCCGGAGCGGCGCTGCCCTGAAAAGGTGTTGTCCCTTGCACTGCAAAAACTGCGCCATTGCGGTCGTTTAAGTCTCAATCTGAATTCTGCAGCGTGTCAGAGTCAGAATTGAATATGCCTTTGTCAGTTTTGGCTGACTCAACGGGTCCGGCGAATTCTCCGAAGGGCCGACTGGAAACAGTGTCGGAATGATGACACTGCGTCCCGTTTTGATGACGCATCTGAGTGACGAGATGATGTCAGAGCGTAATCAGGAGTCGGTGAACCCGTTGCTTGCCGTTTTGCAGGAGTCGAATGAAATCGGAGAATCGACAGTCAGGCACTGGATGCAGTGGTCAGTCCGGTCCCGCATCCTGCTCAATCAACACGCGCGAGGCATCGACGGCAGTGTGCATACGGCCATCGATCAGCGTCGCGCACTGAATGCCGTCTTTTGTCTCATCCACATTGAACAGAACCGCCCAGACGATGTTGTCCGACCGTTTTACAAGAATCGTCGAAGAGCCTGCAACCTTGCCAGTGTGCCACATGCTCACGCGGTCAAGTCCGACAATGGACGTCACATTCCAGCCCAGTCCGTACCAGGTGTCGGCTTCGGAGTTGGCATAAGAAGGTCGTGCTTTCAACTGCTGCAGACTGTCTGGTTTGAGAAGTGGTTTCGTGGCTGAATCAATCGCGGCTGCGAAGCGAACCAGATCGGATGCGGTCGATGTCCAGGCTCCGTGGGCATCCATAACTTCCAGGTCCGATTGTCCGTAAGGCGCTTGTACGAGTTCAAACTTCCCGGTTTTCCCTCCATGTGCCGCATCCCAGATTGCCGGATACGTCTTGAGCGACTGCGTGTAGTAATGAGCCTCATCGCGGGCACGATCGGCAAGTCTGGTTTTCCCGAGCCGTGTCTGGAGCATCCCGACTGGTTTCAGAATTCGTTCAGTCACGAACGCTTCATAAGGCTGTCCACTTGCCACTTCGATCACTCTCCCCAGCAGGCAATAGCCAAAGTTCGAATACTGGTATTCGGTGCCGGGTTCAAAGTCTAATGGTCGTGATAACTGGTATCGGACAACATCCGGGATGCGTGCGAGTTGCTTGAGTTCCAACGCACGGCTGATGGTAAGAAGTTCGAACATCGGGTCTTTGGACGTGTCGCGATTCCAGCCTCCGGAATGCTGCAACAGGTGTCGAATTGTGACATGACGCCATGCGGGATCGGCATCTTTCGGTAGTGCAAACTCGGCGTCGCGAACAAGAAAGTCTATGACAGGATCATCCAGCTTCAACTTGCCATCTTCAACCAGCAGCAGCACGGCGACGGCGGTAATTGGCTTGGAAATACTGGCAATCCGCATGTTCGTATTTGCAGCCATCGGCGTGGGATTTTCCAGATCCGAATACCCGAAGCCACGGTCGTAGATGATCTTCCCGTCCCGAGCGACAGTGAGTGTGGCACCGGGGATATTGTTGTCGGCCAGTGTCTTCCGCAGCAGTTCGTTGAGAGGCTCCAATTTTTCGCCCAGTTCTCCAGTGATCGGAAGCGAACCTGCTGGCAGTTCCAATGACTCAATACTATTTATTTTCTGCACCCAGACTGTTGAATGCAACTTCTCACGACCGTTGGGGATGACGCGATGAATTGTGTTTTTGAATCCGTCGCCCGTGTATCGTTTTCTTCCGTCACGAAATTCTTTGTCCGAGATATTCACCTGAACAAGCCATGCCAGTTTGTCCTTGTTTGCCTGAGACGTGACATCAAAGACCGTCTTTCGTTCGACGACGCTGACGCGGAGATCGCTGATGATCTGTCCCTGCGATGTCAGTTGGTCAACGTAGGCAGACAACTCAGTTGCGGACAAACTCCGGCGTTCGATCGTCTCGTCGGCAGCAATCGCAGCGCTGGCCAGGATCGCTAACAGCGGCAGCGTTGAAATCAGTCCCATGGTGTAACTCCCTCTGGCCTGAATTGGCGGCGCTACGCAATCCCTGGCACCGGAAATGCCCGGGCAAATTCTGCGATTTCGCCGCGAATCTTGCCAATCGCTGCGGCATTATCGTGAGATTTCAACGCCGCCAGAATCCACGCTCCGACACGCTTCATTTCGTCGGTCTTCATGCCGCGTGTCGTGAGTGCAGCCGTTCCGATTCGAATGCCGCTGGGATCCATTGGTTTCCGCTGATCGTACGGAATCATGTTCTTGTTGACCGTGATGCCGGCTTCGTCCAGCGCATGTTCAGCCACCTTGCCGGACAAGCCAATCGTCGTCACATCACACATCATAAGGTGATTGTCCGTGCCACCGGAAACCAGTCGCAGCCCTCCCCGCATCAGCGTTTCCGACAGCATCTTTGCGTTGTCAACAATCTGACGCCCGTAGGCTTTGAAATCGGGCTTTAACGCTTCACCGAAACAGACAGCCTTCGCGGCGACGATGTGCATCAAAGGACCGCCCTGAATTCCAGGGAACACACTGCGATCGACATTCGCAGCGTGTTCTTTGCGACACAGAATGAATCCGGATCGCGGACCACGGAGTGTCTTGTGCGACGTTGACGTCACAAAGTCCGCATGAGGCACTGGACTGTTATGAATCCCTGCCGCCACCAGACCCGCATAATGCGCCATGTCAACCATCAAATAGGCGCCGACAGACTTTGCAATCTCTGCAAATCTCGCATGATCGATCTCGCGAGGATAAGCACTTGCACCCGCGATGATCATTCTTGGCTTGTGCTCATTCGCCAGCGCGACGACCTGATCAAAGTCGATCCGATGGTCATTCTCGCGTACGCCATAGTGAACCGCCTTGTACAGCTTGCCACTGAAATTCAGGTGCATCCCGTGAGTCAGATGCCCGCCATGTGCGAGGTTCATGGCCAGAATCGTATCACCGACATTGAGGACGCTCATGTAAGCCGCCATGTTGGCCTGTGAACCGGCGTGCGGCTGCACATTCGCGTGCTCGGCTCCGAACAATTCCAAAACGCGATCACGAGCGATGTTTTCTACCACATCGACGTACTCACATCCGCCGTAGTAACGCTTGCCAGGATAACCCTCGGCGTATTTATTGGTCAGCACCGTGCCAGCAGCTTCCATTACAGCCGTACTGGTGTAATTCTCTGAAGCAATCAGTTCGAGCCCATCGACCTGGCGGCGACGTTCATGAACAATGGCATCCCAAATAGCGGAATCGGATGACTGGAGTGCTGACATTTCATCTTCTTTCAATGGCGCGGAATACAAGCGACAGGGGGACCGGAAAACCAGTCGTAACGTGAATCACTGAACACGTCCGGTAGCGTCAGGAATTGAGATTAACGACGATCATGCATTCAAGTCTGCGAGGCATTTTCGTGAAACTTTAGGCAATTTGTTCAGCAAAATCCGGAACCCTCGACGACTTTGCACTCTTATAGCAGTAGATCGTCTGATTGCTACCGTTTGCCTTTTTCCGACGGTATCTTCGATGAAAACGGCCAGCGTTTCCGATCTGCGGAATGGACGTTTTCTATCTTTACGAAGGAAAACCGGTGACTGACCGGACATCGCTCGAACCCGTAGAAATCGTTTCCACTCCGTTCGCTCATCCCGAATCTGAGATCGCCGCCAATGCGACAATGGCGAACGGTGAAGTCGTCGCCAGTTCGCTGCCGCTTGTTGGTGAAACGGTCGCTTTTACCGGAACGCTGGCGTCGATGACGCACCGCGACGCCATTCGGCTTGTGGAACAATACGGCGGCCGCGCCACGCACACGGTCAGTGGTTCGACAACCATGTTGGTCATCGGTGAAGAAGGCTGGCCATTGGAACCTGATGGTGGGACTTCTCAAAAGCTGCAGCAGACCGTCCAGCTGGTCGCAGATGGCTCTGACATCCGGGTAATCGCTGAATCAGACTGGCTGCAGTTGCTGGGGCTCGATGAACGTCGCGAAGAGATCAGACGCGCGCATACTCCGGCGATGCTTAGCCGGTTGCTCGATGTCCCTGTGCGGATGATTCGTCGGTGGGCGCGACTGGGACTGATTCGCCCGGTTCGCCGCGTTTGTCGCCTGCCATATTTTGATTACCGCGAAGTCGCCAGCGCGCGGCGACTGGCGATGCTGCTGGATCAGGGTGTTTCAGCAGACGTTCTTGAACACAGCCTGAGTGAACTTAGTCACACGATGGCTGGCACCGATCGATCATTAGCTCAACTGAATCTGCTTGTACAGGATGACAAGATCCTGATGCGGGACGATCGCGGAGTGCTCAATCCACGTACAGGGCAGCGACTGCTGGACTTTGATGTCAGAGACGGCTTCGGCGTCTTCAGCCCTTCAGAAGAAGAGACATCTTCGAATGATCCGGCCGACCACGAAGAGTCGCACGAAGAAACCGTTTCAATTCCATTCAGTTCAGCGCGACCGGATCTTCAGGACCGCCGGATGACGGATTGGAATGCCGAAGAATGGTTCCACGAAGGCTGTCGACTGACGGAAGAAGCGGAACTGGAGTCAGCCATCAATGCCTTCAGAAATGCCATGAGTCTGCTGTCTTCCGAATTTGCTGCCGTGCGGCTCAGTTCGGATCATCCGGCGGGTGATCAACTTTCGCTGTTTCCAGATCCCGCAGAAGTCAATTTCCACATGGCTGATGCATTGTATCGCACGGGCCGCGTCGAAGCTGCGATCGAACGCTACTACTGCGCTATCGAGTCGGCTCCGGATTTCATCGAAGCATGGACTCAACTGGGTTGCCTGCAGTCGGAATTGGATCAGTTCGAAGCGGCGGAGCAATCGTTGGTCACCGCGATCTCGATTCATCCCGGAAACCCCGACGCACTGCTCCACTACGCTCAATTACTGGATCAGAACCAGCGAGCGACAGAAGCCGTCGATTACTGGAAGCAGTATCTGCAACACGATTCTCGGGGACCCTGGTCCGATCACGCCCGCGACCGAATCGCCTGCGTGACTCCGGTGGCCGTTACGGTGCCAATGTCCGACGACGATCTTTTTGGCTGAATCGTGGAACGAACGCTGGCATCGTGTTTGCATGATGCGAGAAACAATGCGGAATCCGTTCCCGGAAAATCGAGGAATTGGCGGTACCCTTTCCTCGTCGCGTCTGTCGCAGTAGCATCAGCGGTTTTCCGGCCACCGCCCGATGCGGCGAAGCCGCAACTCCGAAGTCCGAATTTCGAAATCCGAAAGAACTACGGTCGAAACGATACGAGCAAAATGTGTAGTTGTTGGAAAGAAAGAATCTCAGGTAGGTTATGAGCAAATTTGAATCAGCCACAGTCGTGAAAGCCGCCAATATCTATTTCGACGGCAAAGTCACCAGCAGAACGATTGAGTTCGCCGATGGCAGCAGCAAGACGCTGGGAATCATGCTTCCTGGTGAGTACAAATTCAACACGGGAAAGCCGGAACTGATGGAGATCCAGTCGGGGCAATTGAGCTACTGTCTGGCGGGCGAGACTCAATGGCATAACGTTAAAGGTGGCCAATCCTTCCACGTCCCCGGCAACTCATATTTTGAACTCAAAGTCGCTCACGTGGCCGACTATATTTGTTCGTTCCTGTAAATCAATCCTCGATCCCAAATCCTCTCTGCTCACATTCAAGGTTTTCCATGCGCTGGACTCAAACATTTATTCCGACCATGAAGGAAGTTCCGGCAGATGCGGAAGTACCCAGTCACCAGTTAATGTTGCGAGCCGGACTGATCCGTCAGTTAATGGCCGGAGCGTACACCTGGCTGCCGCTGGGCTATCGGTCTGTGCGCAAGGTGTCGGAAATTGTACGACAGGAAATGGATAAGGCGGGCGCGGTTGAGTTGTTCATGCCTGCACTGCAGCCGATGGAAATCTTTGAGCGGACGGGGAGACGCAAAGCATTCGGCAACGTACTCTTCAATTTCGAAGTGAAGAAGGGCGATCGCAAACTGCATTTGGCACTCGGGCCGACACACGAAGAAGTGATCACAGACCTGATGGCCAAACACATCAACAGCTACCGACAGTTGCCGATCACGCTGTACCAGATTCAGACAAAGTTTCGTAACGAAGAACGTCCGCGATTCGGCGTACTGCGAACGAGTGAATTCCTGATGAAGGATGCGTACAGTTTCGGCGCGACAATCGAACATCTCAACGCGGCCTATGAGGCAATGTACAACGCCTATTGCCGCATCTTCGAACGATGCGGGTTGAAGTATCTGCCGGTCGAAGCGGAGAGCGGTCCGATTGGTGGAGATGCTTCGCACGAATTTATGGTGCCGGCAAGCAACGGCGAAGACTTCGTGATTCACTGTCCGAAATGCAGTTACGCCGCGAATCAGGAACGCGCGGACACCGGGCGGCAGTCAGAACTGCAGGCCAAAGTGGATGGTGCAGCGGCGCCTGTGAAAGTCGATACGCCTGACGCTGGCAGCATTGACCAAGTGAGCAAACTGCTGAAATCCGACGCAAAATCATTTATCAAGACGCTGATCTACATGGCCGACGGCAAACCTGTCGCGGTATTACTTCGAGGTGATCATACGGCCAACGAAGGCAAGATTCGCCGAGCCACCCAAACGACGACCGTCGAACTTGCTGACGAAGCCACGATCCTGAAAGTGACGGGAGCACCGGTTGGCTTTGCCGGCCCGATCGGCATTCAGTGCCCATGCATTGCGGATCACGATGCGGCTCTGATCAGGTCGGCAATCGTCGGTGCGAACTCGAAGGACGCACATTTGACTGGCGTGATTCCCGGTACGCACTTCGAACTGACAGACACGTTTGACCTGCGAAACGCAGAATCTGACGACCCATGCCCGAAGTGCACAGGTACGCTGCAGATGGTTCACGGGATTGAAGTCGGTCACGTCTTCAAACTGGGCACGAAGTACAGCGTGTCGATGGACGCGAAATTCGTGGATGCACAGGAACAGTCGCATCCGATCATCATGGGCTGCTACGGCATCGGCGTGACGCGCGTAGTGGCGTCGATTGTGGAAACCTGCCACGACGAAAACGGCATCATCTGGCCAATCAATGTCGCTCCGTACACGGTGCAAATCATCCCGCTGAACGTCAACGATGCAGAAGTGATGAGGGTGACCAATCAAATCTATGATGAACTCACCGACGCAGGAATCGACATCCTCATGGACGACCGCGACCAGCGTCCCGGCTTTAAGTTCAAAGACGCCGACCTCATCGGAATCCCGCTGCGTGTCACTATCGGTGGGAAGGGACTCGCCGAAGGCATCGCCGAAATCAAATGGCGAACAGAAAGCGATGCCCGAAAAATTCCGCTGGCAGATGCCGTTGGATTTGTGAAAGATCTGGTTGCGAAGAAGCAGGTCTGCTGAAGCCCGCTGGAGATGAAAGCTGACTGCATGCGTGGTCCGGCGTATCGCGACTCCAAAGAGTCTCGGGCTGCTGCTGAAATCGGGTATCAGCGTTGCGTAAATTCAACATGCAGTGCAGGACCGATCATTCGAGACGACGCTAAAAACCGTCAGGTTCGACAGAGCTGGCAACTTTCAATTCAGGCAGTTCTGGTCTGCGGCGATCGGAGGCAAGGGTTTGAGCTAGAGAAATGATAGCGGCTCAACACCCTTAAATCGGCCATCGAGCTATTCATGTGAAAAATCGCAGCACTTATTTGCCAGGATCGATGTCGGTTTCCAATTCTCGGATTCGAAGGGTTCGATCCAGATGTGGAACAGCAGCAGTGGAGATGGCTGTGACGATGCCACTGTTGGTTACACTCGTCTTTGGTGCCATGGAAATGGCCAATGCCGTATTCCAGCGACAATCACTGAACATTGCCGCTTACGAAGCAGCAAAGGTGATTACCAGGCCGGGCAACAATGAAGCACTGGCGCGGTCGAGATGCCAGGAAATCCTGACGGCCCGTAAAGTGTCAGTGTTCACTCTGACATTTTCTCCGACGGTCACAACAGCAACCGCTCGTGGAACGCAGGTCACTGTGACTCTGTCTGCCCCGGCATCCAATCTTTCCTATGGACCTGTGCGATTCATGTCCGGAAAAACGACCACATCATCGGTTGTCATGGTCCGACTGTAACAAGTTCCAC
>JAYSPO010000516.1:0-3311 GCA_043722015.1 Candidatus Kuenenia sp.
CCAACGACACGAGGCCGTTGGGGTCGAATCTGTGACAGTCGAAGTAGGCAGTAAGCAGAAGGCCAACTCTGCGTTTTGCTGACGACTGACGACTGACGACTTCAACACGATTCTGCGTCTAGCTGACGACTGCCAACTACCAACTGCCAACTCTTTCATGCTCCGCATCGCTCATTTCGTTACCCACCCGATCCAGTACTTTGCCCCGCTTTATCGAGCGATCGCTGAATTTGCGGATGTAGAACTCACGGTCTTCTTTGGGTCAGACTTCGGTACCAAGCCATCATTTGATCCTGGTTTGGGACGTGAAGTGCAGTTTGACATTCCTCTGCTGGAAGGATTTCGGTTCGAGTTCCTGAAGAACCACGGTGACGGCAAGCCTGGTGGGCGAGCGGCAAGTTTTGACTGTCCTGATCTGGTGCAGCGTCTGTCCAGTCGAAGCTTCGATGTCGTTTGGATTCACGGATGGGGCTATCGTTTTCAGCAGCAGGCTGCAACGGCTGCGGAGTCGCATGGAATTCCGTATGTGATCCGCGGGGAATCAACGCTTGTCGAAGCCCCGTTTTTGTCGCTGCGATGGATCAGGCGATTTGTGCTACATCATCGACTTATCCGCAGAGCGGCAACCTGTCTTTATGTGGGGGAACAGAATCGCAGATTCTACCGATCCTTCGGAGTTGCTTCGGCACGTCTGATGCCCGCACACTATTCGATCGATGTTGAGTTCTTTCAGAAGCAGTGCCTGAATGAGGCAGATCAGGGAGCATTGCGACTCAGGCACGGGATCGACGAAAACGGGGTTATTATCGTGACGGTCGCCAAGTTGATTAGCCGCAAAAGAGTGGCCGATCTTGTGGAAGCGATTGCTCGTTGTCCCAGCAGAGTGCATCTTTGGGTTCTCGGCGATGGCGAACTGGCGGAGTCTTTGAAACAGCTTGCCGCACGAATTGCCTCGGGGCGGGTCACGTGGTTTGGGTTTACCAATCAGCAGGCAATTCCCGGCATACTTTCCGCTGCCGATGTTTTTGCTTTGGCGTCGGATGAAGAGACCTGGGGATTGGTGGTGAATGAAGCGATGGCGTGCCATCTGCCAGCCGTCGTTTCCAGCAAAGTGGGTTGTGCAAAGGATCTGGTCGTTGAAGGTGAAACTGGCGTGGTTTATCCGTGCGGCAACATTGGTGCGCTGACGGACGCCATCACTCGATTGACTTCTGATCGGGCTGCCCTTGCAAGGATGAAGTCACTCGCATTTCACCGAGTTGAGGCCGAATACAGCTCAAAGGCGACAGCACGGCAGTTGGTCACGGCGTTTCAAAGAGTCGCGAAGAGTTCCTGAATCACAGTCCTCAAATTGCATACGGGATATACCCCGCGCGACCAATACTGAGGGACTTGTTGTTGATGAGCCGCAAGGCGCTAGCCGCGGGTTGTGCATTCGGTCAGCACCGGCGGCTAGCGCCTTGCCGCTCACAACACCTCAAATCTGACCGCGCCGAGTATAGTATTGCGGCGAGCGGCTGGGCGTCAGCGGGTGCAGTTGCGAATGATTGTTCAAGTAGGTCCAGCATTAGACTTCACGCGGCTGAGAACGAGGGATCAGCCGGAGTGCGCTAGCACCCGATTTTTGCATGGAATGCGGACCGAACCGGACGCTAGCGCGTAACGGCTGATAACGCAGGGCCTCATTCAGACCCGCGAGAAGTATAACTCATGGATGATGTTCACAAGTCCGTTTCGTGGTGGCTGATTGCGATTTTTCTGACGGGGCTGCTGCAGGATCCGCTGCGGAAGTGTCTGCCAGAACAGCCTGTTGGTGTTCTGATGCTGTTTCTGCTGCCTGCGATTCTGGGAATCGCTGGTATCGGACGCCGTGCTGCGTTTGCTGCCGTTCGCGCTCGGAATCAAGCGTTTCTGGTTCCCACTCTTGTATTGACCGTGTTCATCATCGCCACTGCTGTACGTCTGCAAAAAGGCGTTAATGGGCAGAGCCTGCAACTTCTTTTGCTGGCGTGGCTGGGTCCGTGCGTGGCACTGCTGGGTTTCTTCTGGGGCCAGGTTTTTTGCAATGAGCTTTCAATTGAGCAGCGATTCCGCGTTCTGCGATGGTTGACGGTCACGCTGGCGGTCTTCTGCCTGGCCACTTTTCTAGAGTCGGCTGTTACGGACTATGCCTCGTTTCAGTGGCTCGGACCTTTGCCGCCGAAGCGTCCGTGGTACAGGACGGTGGACGCTGATCGGTTTCGCATGCTCTGCGGTCTGTTTCGATCGCCTGAAAATGCGGGCTGGTTCGCCGCGCTGCTGCTGCCAGTCGCTTGTGTCGCATTTAGCGCACCGACTTCCCATGGCTCCCGCCGTTGGCAGGCAGTCCTTGTCGGAGGTATTGCCTGTGCCGTCTGCCTTCTGGCCGGGCGGCGGAAGATGCAGGTGATGATGGTGATCGCTGTACTGCTGACCGCCTCCCTGACATCGTTTGCCGGTTTTCGCCGGGAGGCTGGCCGTTATCTTGCAGTGGCGGCAGCATCTCTTGGCCTTGGCTGCGGTCTGGTGGCCCTCCTGCCGCAGGCGCAGTTGTATCTGGGATATTTTTCCACATCACCCATGGCGGCACCTGCAAGGACTGTCGTGTCAGCGTGGGAACCGATCCTGGCGCACAGCGCCGAGGTTTCGTGGTTCGGGGCCGGAGTAGGCGAGATGGCTCCCGGGCGACAGCATCTGGGTGGCCGCAGCCTGTTTTTCACGGAAAGCGGGTTGGTGAGAGTGTTTGTAGAAACCGGCTGGCTGGGGCTGATTGTATTCTTGTTTTCCGTGGTCATTCTGCTGATTCGCTGTTTTCGACCGTTCGTTGATCAGCGGCGGCAGGTGGAAAGTCGGCAGGATGTTCTGGAAATCCAGATTTCCGCGACGGCGACCTCGATCGTTGTGGCAAGTCTATTTTGCTTTCTGATTGGTCATCAGATCTTTGGTGACCCGTTCGTGACATTTCTGACCGGCGCGGTGCTTGCCGTGGCGCTGCCGAGCAGGCTGAGACTTGGAAAAGGGGTCAGGAACCAATAGTGCGGAGCACCCTTCGGGCCATTTGGCTATTGGTTCCTGACCCCTTTTCCAAGCCCGTGTCCTTCGTGGTAAATAAATCGCAGTTTGCACCACGGAGAACACGGAGAACACGGAGAACACGGAGATCACGGAGGAAATCGCAACAAGGGCATTCATTGAATGAACGTGGACGAAACCAACTGTGACTCGCCTCCCTGCGTTTCTAGTCCTGATGCAAGCGACAGCCATATGGAGTGCGGCGACTTGTCGCCGCTTTA
>JAYSPO010000517.1:0-10470 GCA_043722015.1 Candidatus Kuenenia sp.
GCAAGTCCCCGCCTCGACAACGGCTTACGTGAACGCCACAATGTGTATCAGGCCGTAGTACCGACGCATCGCCGAAAACAAAACTGTTGCACATGAACCGCACATCTTTTGCTATGCTCACATCACTCATCGCCCTGATCGCGATGGTGTTGATGCTGCGCGAGTCGAAACCGCTGGCTGAAGCTGGTAACCCGATCATCGTGTTCTGTGCGGCGAGCAATCGTGCTGTCTTTGAGGCGATCAGGGCCGACTATGAGAAGGAGTTTCAACGAGCGGTGCAGGTTCAGTACGGACCGTCGCAGACTTTGCTGTCGTCGATTGAAGTCAGCAGAACAGGAGATTTGTTTCTGCCGGCGGACGACGGCTATCTGGAGATCGGACGCAAGAAGAATTTAATCGCCGAGCAGATTCCCCTGGCAACCATGCGTGCCGTCGTGGCCGTTCCAAAGGGCAATCCCAGAGGCATTGCTTCGTTCGCGGATTTGCTCAAGTCCGGCGTGAGAACCGTGCAGGCCAATCCCGATGCGGCAGCCATCGGGAGAATTACACGAGCGGCGTTGCAGCCGACTTCGCAGTGGGAATCGCTCGACAAGGCAACGACGGCCTATCGCACGACCGTGAGCGATGTGGCCAACGATCTTGTGGTCGGAGCCGCAGATGCAGGCATCGTGTATGACGCTGTGCTGCATGAGTATCCTCAGCTTGAAGCAGTTCACATTGTCGAACTTGAATCTGCTGTTTCACCAGTTGCCATCGGCGTTGTTGCCTCGTCCAGGCAGCCTGCCATCGCTTTGCATTTCGCGCGTTTTGTTGCAGCCACCGATCGAGGCCTCAAACATTACGCGGAGCATGGATTTCAGGTAACAACGGGTGACGAATGGGCCGACGTTCCGGAAGTGTCACTTTTCGCGGGCTCGATGCTGCGGCCTGCCATAGAGGACACGATCACGGCCTTTGAAAAACGTGAAGGCGTGCATGTCAGTCGAGTTTACAACGGTTGCGGAATTCTGGTGGCTCAGATGAAGGCCGGTCAACATCCCGATGCATACTTTGCCTGCGACCGGGAGTTCATGAATCAGGTGACGGATTTTTTTTCAATGCCGGTCGATGTGTCCGAAAACGAACTTGTGATCCTTATCCAGAAAGGCAACCCGCAGAAGATTGCAGGCCTGAGGGATCTTGGACGAAAAGGTCTGCGAGTCGGCATCGGGCATGAAAAACAGTGTGCAATGGGCTGGCTGACTCAGAATACAATGAAGGAAGCTGGTGTGCAGAAGGAGGTGATGGAAAACGTCACCGTGCAGTCCGCCACAGGCGACATGCTCGTCAATCAGCTCCGCACCGGATCGCTCGATGTTGCTGTCGTGTATCTCAGCAATGCTGCGGGTGCCGGCGACGAACTGGATGCGATCCGGATTCAGGGAATCGAATGTTCAATCGCGACTCAGCCATTCGCAGTGTCAAAGGAAACGCGTTATCCGCAATTGACCGCAAGGCTGTTTGAGCGATTGTGCTCAGCGGAGTCACGCGATTCGTTTGAAGCCGAAGGATTTCGCTGGCAGGTAAAGTAGTTGAGAAAGTTGGAGTCCTGTTCAGAATCATGGGCGCACAGTGCTCACGTCATTGTTGCTCGTGTCTCCGACGCGAAACTTCCCGCCACGGAGTGACGGGCAACTATAGAGTTGCGGGCAAAGCCCGCGTTCGGGTCTGAGGCAGTCCTGAACGGAAATTCGGATAATGCAGGATAATGCAGGATAAGACCTTGAGGAACGCTTGCAGTATGAGAAGCAGCGGTTGCTGTCTCCGCGTTGGCAGCAGGTGTCTTTGTTTGTTGATCTCAACACTTTGTCTGTCGACAGCGGTGTGCGCGGAAGATACGCCTGAATTCTTTCGAGGGTTGAATCTCAACGGGGCGTCAGTCGTCATTGACGGCAACGTGTGGGATGGAGGCGACTCGATGTCGTATGTCTGCAGCGACAAAGCCTTCGAGAGCCAGAATGTCCCGCTGGTTCCCGTGACTGATACCGAGCGGGCCAGGATGATTCGCAGCAGCCGATGGGGAGGCAACCGCGTTGAACTGACTGACGTCCCGCCGGGAACGTACACGTTGTTTCTCTACGTTTGGGAAGACAATGATGCGGAGACGTTTTCCGTCGCTGTTAACGGACGAACGGTTCAGGATCGTTACAGCAGCGGCAAGGCTGGGTAATGGGAGAAACTTGGCCCGTGGCCAACTCAGGTCAGGGACGATCGGAAAATTGTGTTGACGAGTCGGGGAGGCACCGCAAATTTTTCCGGCATTGAACTCTGGAAGGGACACTACGACGGACTCGGTGGCCCCATTCGTGACGAGGACCTCGCGTTCTTTGAGAAGCATATCCGTCCGCTGCTCGCCAACAGGTGCTACGAGTGTCACAGCGCTGATTCGAAGGAGCTGCAGGGATCACTGTTAGTCGATTCGCGAACGACGCTCCGCCGAGGCGGTACCAAAGGGCCCGCTGTTGTCGCGGGCGATGCTGATCATAGCCTGCTGATCGAAGCCGTGCGTTACAAAAACGAAGACATGCAAATGCCGCCCGATGGAAAGCTGACGGACTCAGAGATTGCGGATCTGGAACACTGGGTGAAAATCGGCGCGCCTGACCCGCGTTCGACCGGCACCAGGCATCTCGGAAAGCAGATCGATATTGCTGCCGCACGAGAATTCTGGTCGCTCAGGGCAATCTCCAGCCCGCCGATCCCGGTGGTGAAGCTGCTCGATTGGCCGCTGACCGACATCGATCGCTTCATCCTTGCCAAACAGGAAGCCCGGCAACTCACTCCGACGGGTGATGCTGACAAACGGACATTGATTCGTCGCGCGACGTACGATCTCATCGGGTTGCCTCCGACGCCGGACGAAGTGCATGATTTTCTCGCCGACGATTCATCGGGCGCATTCTCCGTCGTTGTGGAGCGGTTGCTGGCTTCGCCTCGTTACGGCGAACGCTGGGGACGTCATTGGCTGGATGTGGTTCGTTACGCAGATACTGCCGGTGATAATTCAGACTATCCCATTCCGCAGATCCACCGTTATCGCGACTGGGTGATCAATGCCTTCAACCGAGACCAGCCGTACGACGAGTTCGTGCGCGATCAACTTGCAGGCGACCTTCGGGGCGGCACGACCGACGACGAACGTAACCAGCGCATCATTGCCACAGGATACCTTGCGAATGCCCGGCGCTTTGGTTCACGTGTCGATGATTACCCGCAACATCTCACGATCGAAGACACCATCGACAATCTCGGTCGAAGTTTTCCGGGGTTGACGATTAGTTGTGCCCGCTGCCACGATCACAAGTTCGACCCGATCACCAATCGCGATTACTACGGCCTGTACGGTATCTTTTACAGCACGCGCTATCCATGGCCGGGAATCGAACTCGACAAACGGCAACGCGATTTCGTGCCGCTTGTTGCCCCGGAGAAACGAGCGGAGATGGAACAGGCCCTCGCGGTGAGGGTGAAAGAGCAGTCGCGGCTGGACGATGAAGTCAGGAAACTCAAAGAAGCGCTTAAGAAAGCTTCTGACAGTGAGCAGAATGATGCGAAGCTGGCGTTGCAGGATGCTGAACGCCGCGCAAAGGATTGTCTCGAACAGCCGCCACTCTTCGAGACTTCCTATGCTGTGGCGGACGCACAAACACCGGAAGACGTTGCCATTCAACTCAAAGGAGATCCGGCCCGTCCGGGAGATATTGTGCCACGGCATTTCCTGACGGTGCTCGGTGGCGAGGAATTGCCTGCCGGCTCGAACGTCAGCGGACGCGAACAGTTGGCGGAGTGGATGCTGGCGACGGACAACCCGCTGGCAGCCCGTGTGATGGTCAACCGAATCTGGCAACACCATTTTGGACGCGGCCTTGTGCCGACTCCGAACGATTTTGGCAAACAAGGGAGGCCGCCAACGCACCCGGAATTGCTGGATTATCTGGCGACGCAGTTCCGGGCAAGTGGCTGGTCGATGAAGTCCGTGCATCGCCTGATCATGCTGTCCCGAACGTATCAGCAGTCTTCGGCACGGCTTACGAAGGCCCTGCAGTTGGACCCGGCGAATGAATTGCTCGCTGGTTTTTCTCGTCGTCGGCTCGATGCAGAGTCCATTCGCGATGCGTTGCTGGCACTCGGTGGAAATCTCGACCTGTCGCCTGCGGGATCGCATCCGTTCCCGCCGCAGCACACATGGGATTTCACCCAGCACAAACCTTTCAATGCCGTCTACGAATCCCATCACCGCAGCGTGTACCTGATGACGCAACGAATTCAGCGGCATCCGTTTCTTGCGATCTTTGACGGAGCAGATCCATCAACCAGCACGGCCGCCCGAATGATCAGCACGACGCCGTTGCAGGCGCTGTATCTGCTCAATGATCCGTTCGTTCACGAACAGTCCCGACTGGTGGCGGAGGGGATCATGGCCCATTCCACGGATGATGCTTCCCGCGTGACGTTTGCCTGGGAACTGCTGTGCGGTCGGTCTCCATCGTCGGACGAGCAGGCGTCCGCACAGGAGTTTCTGACCCGGACTCGAACACTCCTGCAGAACGGCAACGCTCAGAACGACAGCGTCCAGGGTGATCAGGTTGACTCTGCAGCCTGGGAGGCCTGTGTCCGCAGCTTGTTCCGACTTAACGAATTCGTCTATCTGGATTAGAAACAACACATGTCATTAAACGACACCACCGTAGGAATTCCTCGGCGCGAGATTCTCCGTTCTATGGTCGGCGGCTCGCTGCTGATGCCAGGATTGTTGTCGGAGTTACTCGCTGTGGACGTCCCACGAGCAGACGATCCGCTGTCTCCAAAACCCACTGATTTTCCGGCAAAGGCAAAGCAGGTCATCTTCGTTTTTTCCAACGGCGGCGCGTCGCACATGGACACGTTTGACTATAAACCGGAACTCTTCAAAGCCGACGGCAAGATGATGGGCACCGGGGGAGGATTGTCCAACGAACAACGCGTACTGCTGAAGCCGTTGTGGGAGTTTAAGCCTGGTGGCAAGTGCGGGACGCGCGTCAGTGATCTGTTTCCGCATCTGCGGGACCGTATGGATGACATCTGTGTCATTAAGTCAATGAATGGAAATGACAACGAGCATTACAACGCGACGCTGGGCATGCACACAGGTTCGTTTTTCTTCTCGCGGCCCAGCATCGGGTCGTGGGTGAGTTACGGTTTGGGGACGACGAATCAAAACCTGCCGTCGTTCATTGCCCTCGCTCCGCAGATGCCTTATGCCGGGACGCAGATCTTTAACAACGACTTCCTGCCGGCGTATCATCAAGGAGTGCGCGTGGTCGGCGGGAAAGAGCCGATCGCGAATCTGAACCGCCGCACGACACACCGTGGTTTGCAGGAGTCTGAACTTGGGTTCGCGGATGTGCTCAACAATCGTCACCTGCAGCAGCGCGCGAACGACAGCGATCTATCCGCTCGCATCCGCAGTTTCGAGACGGCCTTCCACATGCAGGCCGATGCACCGGAAGCGTTCGATGTGGGGAAGGAGAGTGACGAATCGTTGGCGATGTATGGTCTCAAACGAGGGGAGAGTGCAGGGTTTGGCTGGCAGTGCCTTGTCGCTCGACGACTCGCCGAGCGCGGCGTGCGGTTTATTGAACTGGTTGACGGCAGCAGCAGCAACAACTGGGACCAGCATGGAAACATGGCAGAACATGCGGACCACGCAAAGGTCATCGACCAGCCGCTCGCCGGTCTGCTGCAGGATCTGAAAGAACGCGGCATGCTGGAAGACACACTCGTCGTCTGGACAACCGAATTTGGCCGCACACCCGGCGTCGATGGCGACAAAGGCCGCGGACATCACAGCGCGTGCTTCTCATCCTGGTTAGCAGGAGGTGGCGTCAAGGGCGGCATGAGCTATGGCAGCACGGATGACATCGGAGCGACCGTTGCGGAAAACGGCGTTCACGTCCACGACTTCCATGCCACCATCCTGCACCTGCTCGGCATCGACCACACGCGCCTGACATGGCGACACGCCGGCCGTGATTACCGCCTCACCGATGTCCACGGCCGCGTCGTCCGGGATATCCTCGCGTAACAGGGCCTCGGCCAGGTGAACACAACGAGCTGATCACTGGACATTGAATTGTCGCTTGTCTGAAATGGTGGTTCGAGCAAAAAGGGCTCGTATTAGGCATGACATTATGGCACTGTCAAATCCAAACATCAGCCACGACGAAGCAAGAGGGCGGCTGCAGTCTGAGAAAATGCGAAAAACCAGAATCCCCGTCCTATGTTACGGGAGGCAACAGCGTCCACCATGCCAGGGCGAATGGTCCAGCGAAGAGTGGGCTGTCGAGCAGATCCAGAAGGCCGCCGAAACCCGGCATCAGGATCGCTGAATCTTTTTTCTGCACGTCCCGCTTGATAAGGGATTCACAAAGATCGCCCACCAGCCCAATCAGTCCAACCACAGCCGAATACGCCAGAATGTTCCAGACGGAACCAGGCGTGATCGGGAAATCAAACATCCCACCGGCGTACGTCAGCCACAACCAACCACCAAGTGTGCTTCCGAAAATAGCTCCCACGAGTCCCATCTGCGTCTTACCGGGACTCAGGATCGGCGCAAGTTTTCTCTTGCCCCACAATCGGCCAAAAGTGTATGCAAACGTGTCACCGCATTTGACGCAGATGATCATCGATGCGATTGCAAAATAGCCCATCTGCGGATTTGGAAACCAGCGCAACTGAGCGGTGACGGCCATCAGTCCGCCAGCGTAAAAGACCGTCAGCAGGTTTCCGCCGAGAGATTCCATGGAAAGGCCCGGAGCCTTATAGCGCCACGCTTCGAAGGCCAGCAGCGTGACGAACGAAATCGTCAGAGCCGATCCGATCCAGCCCAACGAGATCAGCAGTGAAGTCGCTGAGTCTTCAATGCCCTTCGGGAAATACGTGTGTAACCAGCCCGCAACCACCACGAGGCTGCTCAAACCAGCGGTTGCAGCGAAATGCGGGCGAACGCAGCGAACTCCAAGCAAGTCCGTCAGCTCGAACGAATTGCGGACGGCAACAAACAGACAAAACCCAAGCAGGATGAAGGCGGATGCCCCCAGCTTCTGATCCAGCCAGAACACCGCGACAATGGCCGGCACCAGAATCGTGGACATCACCAATCGCCAGCCAAGCATTGCTTAATAGTCCTTGTTTCGATGGCCAGCATCGCAGAGGGAAAATGGACAATGGTCCCGGGGTCTCAAATCTTCGATTTCGCAGCATTCAGATTTCGAGTTATTTCGTGTCATGATGTCACGGGTGACAAGCCACCATAGCGTCGATCTCGCCGTGCGAAATCACGAATCGCTCCGCGCAGGTCGTCTTCGCGAAATTCCGGCCAGTACTTTTCCGACACCCAGATCTCGGAGTAACTGATTTGCCATAACAGAAAATTGCTGATGCGGTATTCGCTTGCGGTGCGGATGAGCAGATCCGGGTCTGGCATTCCGGCAGTCATCAAATGATCGGCAACGGTCTTTTCCGAAATGTCTTCCGGGCGAAGTTGTCCGCTCTTGACCGATTCGGCAATCCGCTGGACGGCCTCGGTAATCTCCATTCGGGCTCCGTAGTTGATCGCAAGGCACAGCGTCATTCCATCGTTGCCTTCAGACGCATCAATGGTCCTCTGCATCTCAGCCTGAATCATGGGATCCAGGTCAGCCGTCCTGCCGATGACTTTGAATCTCAATCCTTGACGTTGAATTTCGCGGCGTTCCTCGACCAGGTATTGCTTGAGCAGATGCATCAGCAGTGTCAGTTCTTTCGGCGGGCGCTTCCAGTTTTCGCTGGAGAAGCAAAACAGCGTCAACTGTTCCATTCCCAACCGTGACGCTTCTTCCACGATGCAGCGGACAGAAGTGACGCCACGTCGATGCCCTTCGATTCGAGGCCAGCCATGCTGTTGAGCCCAGCGCCCGTTGCCGTCCATAATGATGGCGACATGCCGCGGAACTGCCGCGCGATCGATGCCAAATGCTGCCAGCTGAGCGTCTGAATATTTTTCTTCCCGTGACAACGCATCTCTCCGTGGGTGGCGTCTTTCGTCAATGGTGACCGTTCAACACCCGGGAAAAGTCCAGAACCGCTACGTGCCCGTCTGATACACCATTTTGCCGAAGATCATCCGCCCCGCGCTGCTCTGGAGGACGCTGGTCACGATCACACTAACATCCTTGCCCGCCAGATGCGCGGTATTCTCGCAAACAACCATCGTGCCGTCGTCCAGGTATCCAACGCCCTGACCCGGTCCTTCCCCTTCTTTGATAATCTTGATCTGCAGACGTTCGCCGGGAATGTAGCGCGGCCGCAGAGAGTTCGAAACGTCGTTCAGATTGATGACGGGAATCCCCTGAACGCTCGCCACTTTGTTCAGATTGAAGTCGTTGGTGATCACTCCGCCACGAATCTGTTTTGCCAGAGCCACAACTTTCTGATCCACTGTCATGCTCTTGTAATCTGCGCGGTTCGTTTCCATGACTTTGACATCAACGTGAACGCTCTGCTGCATCTTCGCGAGCACTTCCAGCCCGCGACGACCTCGAATGCGGCGGTTCTTGTCGCTGCTGTCTGCAACGTCCTGGACTTCTGCCAGAATGAAGTCAGGCACGATGAGTTGGGATTCAATGATTTGCGTCTCGATTACGTCCGCAATGCGGCCGTCGATCAGCGAGCTGCTGTCAACGACCAGCGGACGCCCGCTCTTCAGGTCGCGCTGAAATTCGACGTAAGGAATCACGAACCGGAAATCGTCCTTGGTCTGCAGCAGCAGTGACACACAGATGTATGGAAATGCCAGCAAAGAAATCAGCACAACGGTCGTGTGATATGAATTCGATTGCGGGATGACGGGCGTCAGAGCCTGAATGAACAGATAGGCAAGGAGGATTCCCACCAGCACACCGAAGTAGATGCCGGAAATTACGTCGATCCGTTTCTTGCGAATTATCAGATCCACAATCGTGAAGATCTGTGAGATTCCCAGCAGGATGAAAAACGCAGCTGCTTTGTTGTTGCTGATTATGGTCGGCATCGACGTGCCTCCTGCCGTCGCTATTTTGGCCATCACGGTGTCGCCGTCGATGTTGATCGGAACCGTGGTAAAATCGGCCTGATCACCATCAGAGGTGATATAAGCAAGAATAGCGCCTGCGCAGATCAGCAGGTAGGCTACCCGCAGAATCATGAGCAACATAAATGGGCTCGCTTTAGTGGTAGGCAAGTCGCACGGAACCTTGCCATGGGAAAATGATCAGTCTACTGCAATTTTGGCAGAAATTCCCTGCGAGGCAACTCGTTTGGCGGGCTTTGACCAGATTCCTGGCCTGATAGCGGAATCTGATAATGATGTTGCCAGGGGTCTGGAACTCTTTCGTATCCCACTCGATCCTGCCCAATCTCATCATCGTCGCTGATTTGTTCCGGGGTGATTTTGAGTCACCTCAGCACGGCTTTGTTCCCGCGAATCGCGTCAGCAGGAATATGAGTGGCAGAGGAGAATGGCCTGTATTAAAACAGAAACGGCGATGAGCCGCCAGGAAGCAGACCTCATCGCCGTTCTGATTTCACTTACGATTCCACCCGTTTGCTGATCCTTTTGGTGGAACCGCAGTTCGGGACGAATCCCTCGGGCGTGTTCCCCATTAAAATCTGTTCGTCGCTGAACAGATTCAGATTATTCAGCAGTTCTGGGCGGAAGGATCGACTCTTACCCGTTCAACACGCTTGTCTGTCGGCAGCCTGCTGAGTTCTTCAATTCGCACTGATCGAATTGTCAGAGGCGGTTCAGAGAGTGAATCACGACATCCACTCTCTGTTGTACCGACAGCACCTGTCATCGCATCGGGTAATCAGCTTACCCTTTCGCCGATTTGATATCAGTTACAAGGGCAAGCACATGAAGCTGCAACTGGAGCACAGCAGCTTGGTTCGCAAGCTGATCCGCATGATGAACCGCATCCGCTGCCGCAACCGAAGTTGCACTTAGGCAGGCGAATTTTTGGGCAGTGCAGCTTTGGCATACGAATTTTTGGGCAACGGAACTTTGGCATCTTGAAGCAGCTGTGTCCACAGCCACATCCGCAGCTGTCACCACAAGTATTGCCGCAGCCTGCTGGAGCACAGCAGCTTGGATCAGCAGCTACACCGCAGCCAGCTGGAGCACAGCAGCTTGGATCTGCAGCTACGCCGCAGCCGTTGCCGCAGCCTGCTGGAGCACAGCAGGTTGGATCTGAAACTACGCCGCAGCCATTGCCGCAACCTGCTGGAGCACAGCAGCTGGCTTCAGCTGGAGCACAGCAGCTTGGCTCTGGAGCACATCCGCATCCACTGTGCTTGTGGAACAGGCCAGCCTGTACGCTGCTTGCGATCGAGAATACGACCAAAGCAGCTGTGAGTGTAAACGCCTTCATA
>JAYSPO010000518.1:0-2077 GCA_043722015.1 Candidatus Kuenenia sp.
GCATGGGCAGAAAAATTGCAGCCATTTTTTTGCCCAACATTTTTTTGCCCATAATGTTGAGGCCAGATACATCTTAGCCCGGCGGCGGATCGTTGAAAAGAATCGGGGGTCTCGACATCACCCAGTGCCCGACCGTAGCCGATCGTGGTGATATCGCGCAAAAAAATGCGTCCGCCGTTAAAGTTCACGATCGTCGGCAACTGGGTCGCTGCATCCCGACCGATCAGTCTCGCTTCAATCAGACACAGCGTGCCGTAACTTTGAATCGCCGGGACTGAATTGTCGCTGAAGAGTCCTCGGATGCTGATAGCCTGACCCTCGTTCGTGAATCCGAATTGGGTCTGACCTCACAATGTGATGTGCTCGAAGGTCTGCCCATTCACCGCTCGTGCCGTACTGATCCCGCGTTGAAAGCCAATGACTTCGCAGTTCCGCACCAGCAGCGGGCCATTCATGTCGCGATGACCGAGGTCAAGACCCACAAGTCCGCTGCCTTCGCTTGCGATCAGGCGGCAGTTGCGCACGGCTCCGGAATTGTTCGAGTAGAACTGCAGACCAATCGCGCCAGGATTGTTTTGACCGACATCGAACGTCACGTCCTGAATGTAGTTATGAAACCAGTCGGCCGATCCGAATCCGCCGCACCACATGATGCTCGCGGGCTGATTCGGATTTGTGAAGGTGGAGTCCTTCAACCGGATAATGGTTTTCGCGACGTTCTGTCCCTGAATGAAGTTCTGGCCCCACGCATCCTTGCCGGCCGAATTCTGCTTCGACCAGTTGAGCGTTCGGGAAACGAGATACGTTCCATTTGGCAGATACAGCACCTTGTGCTGCCCCATCACATCAAACAGTGCCCGTTGAAGTGCTTCGGTGTCGTCTGTCTTTCCGTCACCCCTGGCGTGTACGGAGCCTGTGTGACATCGACGACCGCGTGACTCTCCGGATAGACAATGTTGGCATCAGCATCGAAGCGGGCACCGACAACTGTTTCGTCCGCGGCGCGACCGAAGGCATATGGTTGGCAGAACAACAGGACAGTTGCCAACCGGAACAACGGAGTCTGATGAAGGAAAGTGTTCGAGCGATTCATAAAAAAGGCGCATCGCGCGCGGCCGTGAATTTCGGTGAGCGATCAATCGACGTTGATTCTCGGGATGGCGAGTTCCGGCCGAGCCGACGACAGATACCAATACCGGCGTACGTTCCGCAGGCCGATACCACAGAAACGGCAAAAGACGGAGGGAGCGAAGAATCTCGTGGTAAAGCCCAGGATTCTTCGCTTCGTCCCAATTTCATCAGCACGACAAAGTCCCGCGAACCTTAATTCGCGGGCTGAAAAAATCACTACTTCGTAGCGCCTGGCAACTGTCCGCCGTAATTTGCGCCACCCTTTTTCATGCTTTCTTCCATTTGTTTCTTCATCTCATCTGGATTCGAGGCGGATGGGCCTCCTTCGCCGGGAGGCAGTTCTTCCACACCGCCGCCACACCCAGCTAAAGCGAACAAACTCAGAAACATAATTCCACAGAAAGCCGACTTCATTGCACTAGTCCTAAGTGAGGTGTGTCATTTGAATGAATGGATTGATTTCCAGTCGCAGCGCCAACGTTTAAAGTCTACCCCTCGCAGGCAACGAAATCAATCGATCGAGTTCACTTTGCCAGCACTTTGCTTCTTGGGAACGGTGCAACGCTGTATAGAAACTGACCATTTGCTTCATCGTGTCAACACTCTTTAGATCAACCAAAGCAAGTCGCAGCTTTTTGTGCACGTCGGTGTCCATGAGCAACTCAATCCTCTTTGATTCCTGTCGCCCCAACTCTGCGTTCAAACGGTCCCCAAGGCGGGACAGGCATTGAGCACGACGATGCATCACAGACCATTCTGCTGGTCCCGGCCATATGGCCAGTGCCCGGTCGTATGCATCCACTGCGGACTTGTCATTCCTCTCAACAATTTCAAACACGCGACCTGCAGTCTGCCAGTACAAAAATCCGTCTCGCGGCAATGGCCACCTGTCAAAGTAGAGGCGTGCATCGTCAAGTCTGCCAAGATCGATCATCAGGTCTACCAA
>JAYSPO010000519.1:0-3494 GCA_043722015.1 Candidatus Kuenenia sp.
CAGTGTCTGAAACCTACGGAGAACACTGGCAGAGCCAGTGGCACACCTCAAAGCACGCTTGCCAAAGCACTAGTCCCTAAACAAGCGACCTTTGGAGTGCGGTGACTCGTCACCGATTTCTTTTTCAGATAATTTGGCTCTGGAAACGACGTTCGTTTGTGCTGCCGACTTCACCTGAAATTGAAATGGAATGTTCGCTTTTTTCCCACGCCGATTGACAAAAATGCCGTGTTGGAAAGGCAAAGCGGCGACAAGTCGCCGCACTCCAAATGACTGTCGCTTGTATCAGCACTAGTCACGCCGACCGCCAAGCAGTCCGGCTCGCCAGAGATAATACAGCAGTGTCAGCAGACTGCTGACAAAAGCAGCAACGTACGTCAGCGCCGCTGCATTCAGGACTCGATCCACGCCGACTTGTTCGTCAGCATCAATGATCCCGGCTTCCACACAGAGTCGCTTCGCGCGAGAGCTGGCATTGAATTCCACCGGCAATGTGATGAGCTGAAACACGACCACCAGCGAAAACGCGATGATACCAAGAATCAGCAGCGGCCTCATTTGCAGGAACAGGCCCAACATGAGCAAGGTATTTGACATTGGAGCCCCGAAACTCACGATCGGGACAATGGCCGATCTCAGTCCCAGCGGGACATAGCCATAGGCGTGCTGAAGCGCATGTCCTGCCTCATGGCACGCGACACCGATTGCCGCGACTGACTGACTGCCATAAACCTGCTCGGACAACGCCAGCGTCTTCGTCGATGGATTGTAGTGATCGCTGAGAAACCCATTTGTCGGCACGATTTGAACATCGTGAATCCCTGCGTTGTCCATCAGAATTTTCGCGGCCTGAGCGCCTGTATAGCCGCGTCGAGTGCCAATCTTCGAGTACTTGCTGAACGCCGATTTCACCAGCATGCTTGCAACCCCGGACATGATGAGACCGGGAATCAGGACAATCAGGATGTAGTTCAGGTCAAAAAACATGGTAACTCCTCACCTTCTGAAATCGGCTCGCTGCCCAAACGGCAGCGTTGCGATCCAGCCACTAAAGTGCAATTGCTGTGCCAGTTCGTATCCGTGGCTGGGCGAGCGGCATGCGTCAGCTTGCCGGTACAAAAACGAGGTACCGGAGGGCTCACGCAGCTCCGCTCGCCAGACTCATTTCCGACCGCGTGGAGTGCAGCTCGCCGGCACGAGTGCTAACCGGCGTCGCGCTGCGGTCCCATCTGGCTCAGGCGATTATAGAGCGTCTTCAGAGCGATGCCCAACTCCTTCGCGGCCTTGGGTTTGTCGCCCTGGTACTTGTCCAGCACTCGAAGAATCATGAATTCTTCCATCTCACGCAGCGTCTTGGGCTCACTGATAAACATTGGGCTTTGAGGGACCATTGCGATCGTCGGCGAATCCGGAGGTGCCCCAACAGCGGCCGCAACGTCGCGATTGATGCTCCTCGGCAAGTCTTCGGGGCGGATCGTCAGTCCATCGGATAAAATTACGGAGTGTTCCAGGACGTTCGCCAGTTCACGAACGTTGCCCGACCAGTGATGAGCCTGCAATAACTTCACAGTCTCTGGTGGCAACATGTCGGGGGAAATGCTGTCACGTTTCAGGTGTCGCGCCAGCAGGTGCATTGCCAGCGACGGAATATCATCCAGTCGTTCGCGCAAAGGCGGGAGATAAATCTCAAACGTGTTGACTCGGAAGTACAGATCTTCGCGGAACACGCCTTCCGTGACCATCTGCTGCAGCTCGCGGTTTGTCGCACAGACGATCCGCACATCGACATGAAACGGCTCATTGTCGCCGACGCGTCGCACTTCACCGGATTCCAGAAATCGGAGCAGCTTGACCTGCATGGATTTGTCGAGTTCACCTAATTCGTCGAGAAACAGTGTTCCGCCATTCGCAACTTCAAACAGTCCCGCGCGATTGGAATCCGCACCGGTAAACGAACCTTTGCGATGGCCGAAGAATTCGCTCTCAACGAGATTTTCCGGAATCGCTCCGCAGTTGACGGCGACAAATGGTTCATTGCGGCGATCGCTCTGTTCGTGAACTCGCCGAGCCACCATTTCTTTGCCAGTGCCGGTTTCACCCAGAATCAATACGGCGGAATCCGTGGGTGCGATCTTATCAATGAGCTTGCGAACCCGCAGCATCGGCCCGGACGTGCCGATCAGATCTGACCGACCTTCGACACGCTGCAAACGGCTTTCGAGGGCAATCGTCTTATTCTGAAGTGCCTTTTTTTCGCCGATGCGATCGAGCACATTAATGATTTCGAACAGCGACACGGGCTTCGGCAGGAAGTCGTAAGCTCCCATACGAATCGCACGTATCGCATCGTCGCGATCACCATGACCAGTGCTGATCACGGAGACCGTCTCCGGTGAATGCTCGCGCAGATAGTCAATCACGTCCCAGCCACTGCCGCCCGGCATTCTGAGATCGATAATGGCCGCGTCGAAGACGTTCTTCTGAATGGCCTCAATGGCGGAACCCGGCGACTGGCGAACGGTGGCGTTGTGCCCCATTCGCGGCAACTCAGACCGCATCAAATCTGCGATCGACTGTTCGTCATCGACAAACAGAACTCGCAGGCTATGTCGTTTCTTGGTGCTCACTGCCGACTCCGTGGCCACCGCTTCCAGCTTCGTGCTGAACGCTGTTCGTTGAGGAATGCTCCTGGCGAAGGAGAGTTTCGCGAGGTCGTGTGCTGCTGATTTCGCAACAATCCGATGCCCTTTTCGGCACAAACTGCTGCGGAGAGAGGGCTGAGTGATACCAGAATGCCACATTTACAGCAACGCGGAAATTTCCGCCGAAATTCACCAGTTTTGAAGATCAGGACGTCGTAACGTCCACTTCTCAGGAATCCGCACGGCCCGTTTCTTGTACTCCAGTTGCCGCCCTGAAATACTGCCGCAAAGAAACGACGGTACGTTTTTGCAGGACCCGCCTGCCTGGCTGCAGCTTACGTAGGTCCCGCCTGCCGGGCGGGACTTTGTTCCGGGCGTTCAACATCGGACCGCTCATCGTTTCTTCGTTCGCGCGAGTCCTGCGTGCAGCGGAATTCCTTTCCGGCAGAAAGAACCTGCCAAACACCGTCCTTTCCGGCAGAAAGGACCTACTGAAACCTCATCAAACGGATCGCACCATACCATGCTCTGGGAAGTCGAAATTCTGCCGATCGGCAGCGAAAAAGATTACGAAGGTCAGCGAATTCTGGCAAGCGCTTACAGTCAGGGCATCAGCGGACTTGATGCCGTCAAGTCCGCGCGCACGTTTCTGATTCAGGGCGCACTAACCCGCGAAGACGCACATCGCGCCGCTGAGCAGTTACTCGTCGATCCCGTCACCGAGCAATTCCATGTCCACGCGCTGCCTGCGGCAGAATCTCAAATCTCAAATTTGAAATCGAATTCGAAAATTCTTCTCAACGTGCTTCTCCATCCAGGCGTCACCGACAGCGTCGCTGAAAACGCAGCGAA
>JAYSPO010000520.1:0-9448 GCA_043722015.1 Candidatus Kuenenia sp.
GATCGGGTGGCCGGGGCTGGACTGAGCGGAGCGAAGGAAGCCCCGGGGTTTCGGGCTAGCGCCCTCCAACCCCGGCCACCCATCAATCCATCAGTGACAAAGCACTAGGCCACATGCGGATACTGATCCGACACGACTCGCAGGGTGGGGCCAAAATTGGACGGGATGCTGGGAACCGGATGGTTCTCTTCGATTAATTCACCTCGCATGACGCGAATGTTGACGGGGGCTTCAATTCCGATCTTCACACTCCCTGATCCCGTCTTTATCACTTTGATGACAATGTCATCGCCAATCCGGATCGTTTCTGTTGCTTTGCGTGTGAGTACGAGCATGACTAAGTACCTCCTGTAAATCTTTGCATCTCAAAAATCAGTTCCGTCGACACCGAGCAGAAACTGTTGTTGTCATGTTGAATAGTACATAGCGAGAAGTGTGCCAAAAGTGATTTGCTTTTTTACAGCGATGATAAATAAATCTTAAGTCATTTGTCCACAACACTTTACGAACAACATTGCATTGCGCAAAATCTGCCGGTTAACGCCCTGTGGTAAGCTGGTGATGGAAATGATTTCAAAACCTTGGTGGCGCGAGCTGAAAATGATTGTCATATCGACAAAATGCGTTGTTGGATCGATTACGACTAAAGTTTCGTTGTGTCCCATGCGACACAGGAACGGAATCCGGTACTTGGTAAACTCGCGTTTGTATGTCAAGATGCGTTGATTGGTCAGTGTGCCCCGTAGGCCGGACCAAGCGCAGCGCAGTTCCGGCAATTGCCAGATACCTTCCGGAACTCACTCCGTTCGGTCCGGCCTACCGGAAACCGCGACAGCACCCTTCCAGTACCGGGGATAATCGCCACGATTGGAATCGCGTTGTTTTTCTGGGTACACTCCCGTGACTGCCGCCGGTTGGCGAATTTGAAGTACACACTTGCTGGAGTTATCTGAATGCTGCGCCGTAGTTTCATTACGCTGGCCACTGTTTGTCTGCTGTCCACGACCACATTGGCGGAGGATAAACCCGGTGAATGGAAGGAGCTTTTCGACGGGAAGACCTTCGAAGGCTGGAAGCTGAACGAAAACAAGGATTCATGGTCCATTGAAGACGGCAAGCTCGTCTGTCATGGCGAACGCAGCCATCTGTTTTACGTGGGTGACGACAAGCCGTTCAAGAATTTTGAGTTCGAATGCGAATGCATGACGACACCGGGCAGCAACGCCGGGATTTACTTTCACACGAAGTTTCAGGACACCGGCTGGCCTCGTTTTGGCCAGGAGGTTCAGGTCAATGTCTCCCATGGCGATCCCAAGAAATCCGGCAGCCTGTACGGAGTTGTCGATGTCGGAAACCCGCCGCTCAAGGACAATGAATGGTACAAGACCTGGGTTAAGGTCGAAGGCAAGCATGTGATCATCAAAGTCAACGACACCGTGACGGTTGACTACACAGAACCGGATGGCAAAGAAGCGTTCTCCGCTGACTTCGAACGCCGTATTGGCGAAGGCACTTTCGCTCTGCAGGCACATGATCCGAAAAGCAAAGTCTACTTCCGCAACCTGAAGGTTCGCCGCCTGCCGTAATTGTCTGAGTGATCATGTCATGTCTCACGCAGGACGGATCCGGAGATCCGTCCTGCACTGATTTTGGGAGTGCTGTCGGTGCCCGTTTTGATGGAACTCAGTCGTCTGATTGTGTCTGACCTGAACGATCAGCAGGCGATGTATCTGCGCGAGGTTGGCGGAACTCGGATGTTTCCGATTCTGATCGGCCAGTTTGAAGCGTTGGCGATCAATCGGCAGTTGCTGGAGGAAGAACCATTCCGTCCGATGACTCATCAATTGCTGAAGAACGTCATCGCGGCGCTGGGTGGCGTGATCGAAGAAGTCATGATCACAGAGATGAAAGAACACACGTATTTCGCGGTGCTCAAAGTTCGTATCGGCGACACAGTGCATGACATTGATTGTCGGCCCAGTGATGCGATTGCAATGGCCGTGCATTATACACCGGCTCTGCCGATTTATGTCGCCGAACAGGTGCTGAACGAAGTGGGATAAATCGCAGCATATCGAACAGGAAAATTCGCATGCCGAAGAATCAGGAGAATTCCGTCCGCTTTCGACGAGGCCTGTCTGGAATTCAATATTCCTCCGGGCGATTCAGGCAAGGATGCGCCGTTTTGTCCGCTTTAATGCTGACTGCCGTCTTATCGCCGTCAGTTGGAGCTCAGACGCTGCGGGATGTGCCGGGTTTCTGGGGGTTGCGGCCGGGGAATGAAATTACGGTGTTGTTGGCCAGTTCGCGGCGGACGGACGTTGTCGTCGATGGACAGCCTGAAGTTGCACGGGAGACATCCGAATCACTTCAGATCCAGTATCGTATCGTGGCTATCGAGCGATCCGGTGACGTCCTTGTTAAAGCCATTGTGCGAAAAATGGATCGCCAGCCGATGTCGTCGATTGTGACGCGACTGACCGGTGCGACATTTTCGTTCGAGATTCACCCGGATGGCAATGTCAGCACGCTCACTTCGGAAGGCCGCGACGCATTGGTGACATACCTGTCCAATGGTGATCCGGAGAGCGCGCAGGTCCTCAGGAAGTGTCTGACGGATGAGACGATTGCGTCTTGGTTCAGTGTTCCATTCTGGATGATCCGACCGGAGGAGGCTGACAAAAATCCGGACACATGGGAACGCAGTCACGACGTATCTCTGGGAACACTCGGTTCACTGCAGTTGGATCTGAAATTCCAGTCCGGTGACATACAGGACAGCTTTGCGAACGTTGTGATCGCCGGTGACGCACATTTTCGACCGTTGGTGCTTCCGGAAACAGACACTGCCGCGTTTCCGTTTCTGTCGAACGCGAGCGTGGAGATTGACGAAGTTTCGGGAACAGCTCGCACCTACAAGGCTTCGACGGATGCGGACGAACCGCCAGGGTCACGACCGGAATTTGAAACTATCGAATGGACCCTGCGACTCCACGGCGATGCGCAGTTGCCATTGGCAAAACTACAGAAAACAGCTGCGGTTCCCGGTCCGGTCGATGACAATACGACCGAACAGGACGTTTCACAGAAGACCGGTACGGTTACGTTCCGGCAAACACAACACCACATCTGGACGTTGCAGAGTTTCTCGATCGGAGTGCCTCGGATGTTGGAATTCGATCGCCTGACAGTACCAGATCAAAAATTAGTGCCGGTACCACCGCAGTGAAGGCGTGGCTGTTGATTGTCAGCGTTTCTGTTTAGGGTAAGCTTTCAGCTTGCCATTGTCTGGCGAAAACTTAATGCTGCTTGACAGGCCTGACAGGCTGGAAGCTTATCCCACTTTGATCTGTGTTCCAGGGATTGCAACCCAAAATGGAACTACTGCCTGCTTCCGCGTTGCGATGGCGTTGTGATCCGGATCAGTTTGAATTCGAGACCACAGCACAGTTTCAGGAACTGGACTGTGTCTTCGGGCAGCGGCGTGCGGTCGAGGCCGTCCGCTTCGGCATTGAAATCCGCCGTGAGGGCTACAATATTTTTGCACTTGGGCCGCAGGGAACGGGCAAGCATTCTGTGGTAGAACGCTGTCTGCAGGAATGTTCACCCGGCCAGCCTACACCCGCAGACTGGTGTTATGTCAACAATTTCGAAGATCTGCGGAAGCCTTTGGCGATCGCACTGCCAGCCGGTTCCGGAGTGCGACTGCGCGATGATGTCGCGGAATTGATCGAAGATCTGACGAATGCCATCCCGGCGGCGCTGGAGAGTGAAGAACATCGCGCGCGGCTGGCGGATCTCGAACACGAAGAAGATGCCGTGCAGGACACTGCCTATCAGGCGCTGGCCGACAAAGCGGAGACTCAGAAGATTCAGATGTTGCGGACGCCCGGCGGATTTGTGCTGGCACCGGCACCGGAAGGCAAGGTGCTTGAGCCGGAAGAATTTAACAAGCTGTCGCGCGAAGAGCAGAAACGACTTGAAAGTAAGGTTCAGGAGTTGCAGAAGGAGCTGCAGGCGATCGTGGAACAGATTCCGTGGCGTCAAAAACTGTTTCGCGATCGCGTGAAAGCCCTGCGTCGCGAGGTGCTGCAGCATGCCATCGGACACTTGTTGTCTCAGATCAAGGACAGATACCGACAGGTCGTGCCGGTGCTGAATTATCTGGAGGCCATCGAAAAAGACATTCTGAAACGCGTCAATGAATTTCAGCAGGTCGAAGGCTCGCCATTGGCACCGTCGGAGGAACCACAGGATTTGACTCTGGTGCTGGCGGAATATGAAGTCAATCTGCTGATCGATAACAGCAGCACGCGTGGCGCTCCGATTGTGTATGAGGATCATCCCAGCTACCACAACCTGATTGGTCGCATGGAACATGAATCTGAGATGGGGGCTCTGACAACCGACTTTTCACTCGTCAAATCGGGGGCATTGCATCGGGCCAACGGAGGATATCTGATCCTGGATGCACAGCAATTGCTGGAACAGCCGTTTGCATGGGAGGGGCTGAAGCGTGCCCTGTATGCCCGATCTATCCGCATGGAATCGCTCGGCGAAATGATGAGTCAGATCAGCACGATTTCGCTGGAGCCGGAGCCAATTCCACTGGACGTCACGTGGCAGAGGCGGTGATTCGTGTGACCTCAACAGAGCAGCTGATTTCACAGATTCGTCGGCTGAGCCCCACGGTCATGCTGTTGGGGCGAGACCAGAATCTGGCCGAAGACAGCCAGTTGCACAGGAAACTGGCACTCATCAGGTGCCCATTGGCGCTGGTACAACCCACATGGTAGTTGTTGCGGGCAGATGTGACGAAAAAGCCACAGGTGGCCCGTTTGTCAATTTGTAGGGTGTGACAAGCGGCAGCGCGGGCACACCGTGTCTGTAATTCGGTGTGCCTGCGCGTTGCTTGTCACACCCTACAGATTGTGTACCGTCAATAATTGGCCGACCGTGGCGGAAAAGCACTGGTCACAAGACAGTGGCGGGATTCGCCGCTAAACTGTCCTTCCTCGTCCAATCAATTCCCGGGACCAAACTTCGCTCCTCCGGAGTAACCCAGCGATGATGTTAACCGCCTTCCGTGTCAAAATGCCACTTACTGCAGGCGCTTTGCGCGCTGCGTTCTCATTCGTTAATGCGCGTCGGCCGCGATTGTGGTCAGGGGATTTTGTCGTGTGTGTCATATGGCTGACATTCGTCGTAGCCAGTGCCGGAACGATTTCTGCCTCCGATCGCCTGAACTGGCCCATGCGGACTGGACCGGCACTCAACGGACATGTGGCGGAGGCCGATGCAAACGGACTGCCGACGAAATGGTCAGAAGAGCCTTCCTCAAACATTGCATGGAAACTGGAACTGGAAGGCTTTGGTCATTCTGCGCCGGTGATCGGACATGGACGGATCTGGGTGACATCGGCCACGAAGGACGGCAAGCAGCAGTTTGTGTACAGCATTGATCAGGCCACCGGAAAAATCCTGCATCACACGTTGCTGTTTGAGAATCCGGAACCGGAACCACTGATGAACGAAGTCAACACGTACGCTTCCCCATCGTGTGCGCTGGAAGACGCCGCCGTCTATGTTCATTTCGGAACGTACGGCACTGCGAAACTGAACCCGGAAACGACAGAGATCATCTGGCAGCGGCGAGACATCAATTGTCGGCACTTTCGGGGTCCGGGCTCATCACCGATCCTCTGGAATGATCTTTTGATTCTGACGTTCGATGGCATTGACTCGCAATTCATTACGGCATTGAACAAGCACACGGGAGAAACCGTGTGGCGCACGAATCGTTCAACCGACTATGGCGATCTCGACGAAAATGGCAAGCCGAAGCTGGATGGAGATCTGCGGAAAGCCTACAGCACGCCGAACGTGGTTGAAATCAATGGCCGGGCTCAGGTTGTTTCAGTCGGTTCAAGAGCAGCTTTTGCGTATGATGTTGAAACGGGTGAGGAATTGTGGACCATTCGTCACGACGACTTCAATGCCTCATCGCCGCCGATGTTCTTTGAGAATCACGCGATCATCAATACAGGCTCGCGCGGATCAAATCTGCTCAGCGTACGACTGGATGATACGACTCGCGGCGATGTGTCTGAATCGCACGTTGTCTGGAATCGCGACAAAGGCAACTCCGACCTGAGTGCCCCCCTGTTGATCGGCGATCGTATCTTCAGCATCCTCAACAACGGGGTCATCAACTGCGTGGATGTCAGGACCGGCGAAGAGATCTGGAAAGATCGTGTTGAGGGCACGTTTACGGCATCTCCGATCACCGCGAACGGGGTGATCTACTTCTGCAATGAAGCTGGCGACTGCTTCGTTGTGAAAGCCGCAGACGCTTACGAACTTGTCTCTCACAATCGTCTCGACGAAGGCATGCGCGCATCACCAGCGGCAGCGGACGGTCATGTGTTTTTTCGTACGTTTACTCATCTTTATGCGATCGGACAATGAGGCTTTCCATGAAACTTTCCAGCAGCGTTCTGTGTGCCGTCCTGTTCAGCATTTGCGGTTTCAATACGGCAAACGCGGCAGAAGGCGAGTATCCAAAGGGCGAATGGGTGTCGTTGTTCAACGGCAAGGATTTGACCGGCTGGACGCCTAAGATTCGATATTCTGAGCTTGGCGACAACAACGGCGACACGTTTCGCGTCCGGGACGGATTGCTGCAGGTTCGTTATGACGGTGGCGGATACGAAAAATTCGGCGAAAAATTCGGGCACCTGTTCTACAAGGACAGTTTTTCAAACTACCGATTTCGCGTGGAGTATCGATTTGTCGGTGAACAGTGTGCTAATGGTCCCGGCTGGGCAACTCGCAACAGCGGCGTGATGGTCCACGGCCAGGACCCGAAGACGATGGCGAAGGATCAGGACTTTCCTGTGTCGATTGAAGTGCAGCTTCTGGGCGGTAATGGTAAAGATAATCGCACGACATCGAATCTCTGCACGCCAGGCACCAACGTCGTGATGAACGGCGAATTGAAGCTGCAGCACTGTATCAATTCAACGTCAAAAACTTACCACGGCGAACAATGGGTTACCGCCGAGATCGAAGTTCATAACAACGAAGTCATCCGTCATCTGCTGGATGGCGAAGTCGTCCTGGAATACAACAAGCCGCAGCTCGACGAACGTGACAACTCTGCAAAGAAGCTGATCAAAGACGGCAAGCTCATGCTCATCGGCGGAACGATTTCACTGCAGTCCGAAAGTCATCCGATCGACTTCCGCAAAGTTGAGATCATGATGCTGGAAGAGTAGTTTGTTAATCGACAAGCCCTAAATCGTTTAACGGCGAGCCGCAGGCGTAGGCGCCACCGAACACCCGATTCCGCCGAGGGTCTTGTGTATGGGATTGCCTGACGTGCGTTTCCCCGCAGCGGTCGGAAAATGAATTGCCGGGAGATGTGATCTGGGTGCAGAGCGCCTACGCCTGCGGCTCGCCGTTAAACGATTGGATGGTATGAACTCGCTGCGCTCGGTAGATGCTCGAATGGCCACTCAGGAACCATGATAAAAAACAAGCGATTGCAGCGTAGACCACGAAGCCGGAACTCAGCAGTGAACTGTTTCCATGCCCGAACAGTTCAATGGCCATGATCGTGCAGGCGAGCGGCGTGTTTGTGGCTCCGGCGAAGACCGCGACGAATCCCAAAGCCGCCATCAGATCCACCGGTGCATCAAGCAGGTGGCCCAGCACATTTCCCAGGGCCGCGCCGATAAAAAAGAGTGGAGTCACTTCGCCGCCTTTGAAGCCACTGCCGACAGTCACGGCGGTGAAGAGCAGTTTCCACCACCAGCTGAACATCGCCGCGCCGCCGATCAGGAAGCACGACTGAATCGTCACGGCGTCAGGTGTAACTGGGTTCGCATTGACTCCCAGCCCCAGATAGTCCCGATCGCCCAGGGCAAGTGTCAGCAAAATTACTACGATGCCACCGACCGCCGGACGCAGCCAGGGAATTGCGATCGTACGCTTGAATGTCCATGTGATGCCGTGCGTCAGTTGTGCAAAGAGCACGCTTGTCAGACCAAAACATGCAGCCGCAATGACTACCTTTCCCGTGAGTTTCCAGTCAAGCGTCATGGCGGAGGCCGTCTCGGACACACTCGAGGCCCATCCAACGTGATACTGCGTGTGACCAACTCCCCAGGCGGTGTTGACCTGATCGCCGACGATGCTGGCCATCAGGCACGGTATCAGAGCTGTGTAACTCATACGACCGATTGCCAGAACTTCGATGGCAAAAATGGCACCCGTCAGAGGCGTTCCGAAGACGGCTCCAAAGCTCGCCGCGATGCCGGATGTGAGGAGAATCCGCGTGTCCACTTCATTCAGTTTCAGCCAGCGCCCAAAGGTGGCAACAATGCTGCCGCCCATCTGCACGGCGGTTCCTTCACGACCTGCAGAGCCACCGAAAAGATGTGTGATCAGTGTTCCGATCAGAACGAGCGGCGCCATCCGAGCTGGAACACCTCCGCCTGGTTCATGGATTTGTTCCATGATGAGATTGTTGCCGGCTTCAGCAGCTTTCCCGAACCGATGGTAGAGATACCCCGACGCCAGCCCTGCCACCGGAAGCAGGTACAACAACCACGGATTCTGCCAGTGAAGTTCCGTGACACGATCCAGCGACCACAGAAACAACGCCACCGCAGAACCGACAATTGCGGCCGACGGCACACTGATCGCCAGCCATTTGAGCACGAACATACTCAAGGAAAAATGCTCGCGAAAATCCCAGCGGAATGTCATGTTTCGTGTGTTACTTTGCTTTGTTGCCTGAACGACTCACTGGAATTCGCAAATCACCAGGTCGGCTGATATTGACTATGGTACCGCACGCGATGGCTCGGTCTGCACCAGCATGACCAATAACCCGATAGCGCACACGACGGCAACTACGGCGATCAAAATTTTCCACGAAAACGGACGGCTCGGTTGCTGTGGCTTATCAACTGGCCGGGGCTTCACGACTTTCTGAGAGCGTCGCGGAGGCAATGCTGTCGGGGCGGCAAGATTTTCTGTAAAGGTTGCTGCTTCACCCCGGTCGCTGAAGTCATTCAGGTCGTCATCGAATTCGTTTCCCTGATACGCATACGCATCGGTGTCTTCTTCTTCGTCGCGGTTGTCTTCCGATACGGAATTCCAAACATCTTCATCTTGATACTGATCTTCCCATGGTACGACTTTTTCGGGTTTGGATTTTGCCGGAGCTGCGCCGCGTATCGAGCCTTTTGAACCCAGCGTGGCCGGCAGCCTGATTGCGTTGCGACACTTTGGGCAACGAATCGCTTTGCCCAACAGCGATTCATCCCGAAGCTTCAGCGTCGTACTGCAGGACGGACATTGAACTTTGAATTCCACGTTGAGTCTCGATGCTACGATGTGCAATCTGTAGGGTGTGACAAGCAACGCGCAGGCACACCGA
>JAYSPO010000521.1:0-3013 GCA_043722015.1 Candidatus Kuenenia sp.
TCCGGCAGAAAGGACCTACTTTTACAATCATCGGCGACTGCAGCCTGGCCACGTTGGGTGTATTATACTTTACGCGGTCATGAGTGAGGGAATTGGTGAGGGGCATGCGTCAGCTTGCCGGTACAAAAACGAGGTACCGGAGGGCTGACGCCGCTCCGCTCGCCGGACTCATTTTTGGCCGCGTGGTGTATTAGCCGACAGATGACAGTTTAAGCCTGAATCAATACGATTCGATGTGTACGTCCGCATGTGCGCCGGAAATCAGCATCAGGTGTACCGCAGAAATCGTCTTCAGGGCACAGTTGGAATTCGGGGAATTCTCCTGCATCATCGCTTTGGTTTCTATGTGAAACTTGCACTGGCAGTGCAACTGTTGTCCAACACGACTTTCGGCGGTGAGATTGACTTCAATCGCGATGTGCGTCCGATCCTGTCGGAAAAATGCTTTTCGTGTCATGGCCCCGATTCCACCTGGCCTTAGCGAACTCAGCATCTCTGAACACGCTGCGTGGACCGCTGCAGCCAACGTGCTGCTCAACCTTGATGAGATGATCACCCGGAATTGACTACACAGGAGCAGCCCCACCATGCCACACATGCTGAACCACTCTCATCAATCGCGGCGGCAGTTCCTGTCTCAGACGGCATCCGGCTTTGGCCTGATGGCCATGGCAGACCTGTTGGGGAACAGATCGCCCGCCGCGGAAAAGCTTCACGTTCTGGGTTCCGGAATCCTTGAAGGCCCGCACTGTCCGCCGCAGGCAAAACGAGTCATCTACCTGTTTCAGTCGGGAGGTCCAAGCCATGTTGACCTTTTCGACTACAAACCATTGTTGAAGGATCTACATGGCCAGGACATGCCACCGAGCGTGCTCGGGGCACAGCGCGTCACTCTGATGACGCGCGACAAAGGACGCCGTACGTGCGCATCACCATTTAAGTTTGCGCAGCATGGATCCAGCGGTGCCTGGCTGACGGAACTACTGCCGCATACAGCCGGAGTTGTCGACGACTTGTGCTTCATCAAGTCGATGCAGACAGAGCCCATCAATCACGATCCGGCCGTCACGTTTATCCAGACAGGTCGGGCGATCTCCGGCAGACCGGCTTTTGGATAGTGGATGCACTATGGACTGGGAAATGCCAGCCAAAACCTGCCAGCCTATGTTGTGATGATCTGCGGAAACACGGACCAGCCAATTCTGAGTCCCTACTACCACAGCGGTTTTCTGCCCAGCCGGTTTCAGGGCGTGCAGTTTCAGTCCGCTGGGGATCCGGTCTTGTTTCTGTCAAATCCCTCCGGCATCGATCATCGCAATCGAGGACGGATTATCAGCACCATCAATCAACTGAATTCCCTGCAATATGAATCCAATGGAGATCCGGAAATTGAGGCTCGGATTGATTCGTTTGAGATGGCCTGCCAAATGCAGACATCGGTGCCTGAGTTGATGGATTATTCCACGGAGCCCAAAGGAGTTCTGGAGATGTATGGCCCCGATGTCACCACACCGGGAACATACGCCTATCAGTGCCTGATGGCTCGACGACTGGCTGAACGCGACGTGCGGTTTGTGCAGATCTTCCATACGGGCTGGGATCATCATGGAGGTCTCCGCGAGAACATGACCAGGCAGACAAAGGCCAGTGATCAGGCATCTGCCGCATTGATCAAGGATCTGCATGCCACCATGCTGCAGCTCCTGGGCATCGACCACCAGAGGTTCACATTCAGAAACCAGGGCCTTGACGACCGACTCACCGGAGTTGAACCAGCCAGAATTCTCGACGAAATTCTGGCGTGAGGTCATCCATCTTTACCGCCGATCTCCCAAAAAGACCGCATGATAAGTGAATGTCATATATGACCATCAGCCTTGACGCGGGCGTCGCCCGCAACCCAAAGTGACAAACGCACGGAACACGAACCGACTCTGATCTTCAGCAGATCCTGGAAGCTCTGCACCGGAAGGTTTTCCGGAGTACGTAATGTCGCGTGCTTTTGCTTCGCAGACTTCGATCGTTGGGCTTTCGCCACGACAGACTTTCGCGTCGCCTGAGCGGCTTCGATCTCTTTGTCGTCGAAGATCAATTCACGCAGTGCATCACGCATGTGCCATTCGACGTAATACGCCAGCATGCACACGAACACCACGTTCGTGATGCTGAGTATTTCGGGTCATTAGAGTCGTGGCTGATGCGGCCAGCATCAGCATTGTTGGCAATGGCGTCTCAAGGCATCAAATCCCAGGTTTTGAGTTTCTTCGCGGCCGTCCCGAACGGGCCGAGTTGGTAGACAGCCGCACCAGCGGGCGAGAAGTTGAAGTTCTCAAACGGTTCGGCGACCATCGCGTCAAGATAGGCCATTTGCCCCAGGCTCCGGTGTTGTAGCCGTAGTTTTTCAGGACTTCGGCAACCGTCGCCGATCACTTCGGAATCGTTCCGCTGAATCCGTCAAAGTCATTCGCAATCGCGGCGATCTGGCCGTTACCAACCCGGGTATGATTTCGCCCTGTCAGCAATGCCGCTCGCGTCGCCGAGCACATGGCTGTGGAATGAAAGCGGTTGTAGGAAATCCCGGCCTTTGACACTCGGTCCAGCGTCGGCGTGTGGATTTCTCCGCCATAGGTCGAAGGCGTCGCCGGTCCCACGTCGTCCATCAGGATGATGAGGATGTTCGGCGCGCCTTCAGCCAGCCGTTTCGGTTCGACACGTTTTTTGTAGATCGAGTCCTGCATCGTCAGGCCCGCAGTGGAAGCGGACGGCGTGGGCGGAAATGGCAGGACTTCCTGAGCGCCTGCCTTGGGCGCGAAAAGCAGGCCCAATACGAGACTGAGCACTGAGAGAAGTGTGCAGGGTTTCATAATTCAACTTTCGACGACAGGAATTGCTGGTGAGCCTGCTGGCGAACTTTCCAGCCGCTCTCAACTTATTTGGCGTTACGGCTGTTGCCGAATATTCAGAATCTGTGACTGAATGCCGTTTATAAGCACTGGTGCATAAGTAAGTTGGC
>JAYSPO010000522.1:0-2501 GCA_043722015.1 Candidatus Kuenenia sp.
TGTGACTGTTTGCACACGGAGGATCGTCTCTTTTTCCATTCAGTGAAACATCAATCAGGTTCTCTACTTACGGCGGAAAGTGGCGCTGTCCAATTAGTCTGTTGATAATCTGGCAGAAGCTCACTGCGAAGAACTGAATCGCCCGATGCGGACCCGGATGCCAGGTGGTGCGGGAGGGGTTCAGTCGCACGGCCGACCGCTATCCCGATTCTTGTTCTGCCATACCGTCTGGCTTGCGTGCGAAGATGTAGCATCGTGTGCTGGGATGTTCCGATTCGTATGGTTCTCGAATGCGAGTATCCATCACGTCAAAGCCTACCCTGCTTAAGGCGTATCGAATTTGAGAGGGCTCAAAGAATTGGAAGTCGAGTACCGCATTTGTGTCGAGGAAGTTCTCTGCATGGATCACATCTGTTCCGACATGGAAGGCTATCAAAAGGTGTCCGCTGCGCTTGAGGACACGATACATCTCGGAGAAGACTGGTATCAGCTGATCCGGGGTCAAATGAACGATGCAATAAAACGCGAGTATTCCATCAACGGACGACGGTTTACGTGAAAGGTCGAAGAAATCTCCCACTTCAAAACAGGATTGCGGGAATGACTTTGTCGCTCGCTCAATCATTTTCGGCGAAAGGTCAACGCCTGTGGTCGTCAACCCCAGAGAGGACAGGTGCGCCGTTGTGTGTCCCGGTCCACAACCGATGTCAAGAACCTGCAGCCCCCATCCAACAAGTTCAGCAAACCGCTGCAGCAACTCGCGATCGAACGGTTTGCGATCAAGTTCATCAAGGAACTTCCTCGAGTAAGCCTCGCTGGCAATGTCATAGGCAAATCGAATTGAGTCCAGTGAAGTTGGCATCATAATGTCAGAACGGCCACGTTGATCTGCCTCGTGCTGCCGGGCAGAGGAAAAAGTTACGTCAAGAATTCCGCTCGGCAGCATCCGGTCAGGATGAGCACCTTGTTATTCAGCTTGAGACGACTTCCCGCTGGCAAGGAAGCCTCCAAGGCACGCCATTGGAATGTACGCCAGTAGAAGGTCGGATGCGATGAACCACACGGGACCACCGCAATTGAGGATCATCGCAATTCCGCCGATCAGAAAAATCACGCCAATGGCAATTGCAAACTTCATCTGGTGGCTGGCCGCGAGCCTGGCAGCGATGAATGCACCGGTAAGCGTTCCGAGTGCGTGAGCCAGGAGCGGAAAAATGAAGTTCACCGGCGCAAGCAATTTCATACTCTCGCGGAGGGCTTCCATTGTTGAAACGTCAGTGCCATCGGGAAGAGGAATCACGGACATCCCAAAGGTGACCAATCCAAGATTGACCACGCTGCCAATGACAAAACCGACAATTGCCGCCAGAATGTTCCTTGCGATGGGATTCATAACCAAATTGGTCCCGCTGAAAATGTGGATGTAGCTTTTTAAACGCGAGACTCGTTCTACTTACCAGTCAACGAACGCTTTTGTACATCTAAGGGTGCAGTCGCGGATGATTGCGCTTTTGGGTAGTTTAGGTTAACTTGGTTGCTTCTGATTTTTGTATCTCACGGAGGCAACGATAATGGAACTTGAAAAGCTGACTGCGGAAGAGCGACTCATTGCCGAACAGGCGATCCTGAATTTTCGATCACTCAACAAAGCGTGTGATGATGCAAAGGATGGCACTGTTCTCGCTGTCGCGGAGAAGCTCGCGATGATTCAGGGGCGGAAACTGATTCAGCAGACACTGCAGACATCACTGGAGTTGCAGGCTCGCGCGATCGAAAAAAAAGTGAAGTGAGCCGAGCCTGTTCGTGTGGACGAACAAAGGCTCATCATGGTCGCAAGCCGCGAGTCGTGATGACGTCTTCCGGAGAAGTCTGTCTGTCGCGAGTTTACTTTCGCTGCGTCGCCTGTGGTAACGGTGGATTCGCGGCGGATGGGCGTCTGGGAATTCATGGTCGTTACAGCGTGGAAGCGGAGCGGTTGGTGTGTCTTGCGGCAGCAAGCTGGTCGTATGATGTATCCTCGGATCGCCTTGAAGAGTTCTGCGGACTGGAGATTGGTGATACAGCGATTCGTGAGATTTCTCAGCGTCGTGGAGCCGCGATGAATGCGTGGCAGAACTCCGATCCGGAAGCCTGTCGTGAGTTTCGTGAGTCCGAAGGTGAAGTCGAATTCACAACCGACGGAACGAGCGTAAACACGACAGAAGGCTGGCGGGAAACGAAGCTGGCGATCTTTTCGAAGCGGGAACTGGGTGCAGCCGCGACTCCTGAAGAGTGGGCCACTCGGACACTGCCGGCTCCCAAGGTTCGAGTCGCGTTCGCCGCGATTGAGGCCAGTGATCGCTTTGGAAGTCGGTGGTCTCAGTGGTGTCGGAGGCTCGGGATTCTGGACACATCCAACATCACCGTGCTTGCCGACGGCGCGAAATGGATCTGGGAAGAACAGTTGAATCATCTGCCTGCCGCCGAAGGCATGCTGGATATTTTTCATGCATTGGAGCACG